>NZ_JARWOJ010000124.1 GCF_029868625.1 Nocardia neocaledoniensis
GGTCGACTCCGCGATGGCGTCGAGCTTGTCGGCCTTGTCATCGCTCTGCAGGAAGAACACCACGGCCGCGGGGGGCCCCCCCCCCCCCCCCCCCCCCCCCCCCCCCCCCCCGCCCCCCCCCCCCGGGCCGCCCCGCGCGCCCCCCCCCCCGCCGCCCCAAACACCCCCCCCCCCCACACCGGTGACACCGTCGTCGACGAGAACTCCCCCGCCGGAACCGGTTTCCTGGCGACGCTGTGCCGCGACTGGGAGGCCGCGACCGAACCGGCGAGCTCCGCGGGGGTGCGCACCGTCCTGGTGCGCAGCGCCGTGGTGCTGGCCCGCAACGGCGGCATGCTGAGCAGCCTGCATCCGCTGTACTGGCTGGGTCTGGGCGGTCGCCTCGGCAGCGGCCGCCAGTACATGCCGTGGATCTCCCTCGACGACGAGATCGGCGCGATCGTCTTCGCCCTCACCCGTCCCGAGCTGTCCGGCCCGATCAACGCCGCGGGCCCGGCCCCGGTCACCAATGCCGAATTCAATCGCGCGCTCGGCCGCGCGATGCACCGGCCCGCGCCGTTCATCGTGCCCGGGTTCGCGCTGCGCGCCCTGGTCGGCGAGTTCGCCGACGAGGCGATCCTGCACGGCCCGCGCGCGATTCCGGCCGTCCTCGAACAGGCCGGCTACACCTTCCAGCACCCCACGCTGGGCGCGGCGCTGGCCGCCGCCTTCGGAGACCGCTGATGCTGCTGCGCGACGCCGACAAGGCCGACCTGCCCGCGGTGCTGGCGATCCACAACACCAATATCGCCGAGTCCACCGCGATCTGGGACACCGACGAGGTCGACCTCGACGACCGTCTCACCTGGTTCGCCGACCGCGCCGCCGCCGGCATGCCGATCCTGATCGCCGAGATCGACGGCGAGGTCGCCGGTTACGCCTCCTACGGACAGTGGCGCCCCAAGACCGGCTACCGGTTCACCGTCGAGAACTCCGTCTACGTCGACAGCCGCTTCCACCGGCGCGGCGTGGCCACCGCCCTGCTCGGCGCGCTGATCGACCGCGCCATCGAGTCGCGCCGCGTGCACGCCATGATCGCGGCGATCGAATCCGGCAACACGCCGTCGATCGTCCTGCACGAGCGTTTCGGCTTCCGCACCGTCGGCCAACTGCCCGAAGTCGGCCACAAATTCGGCCGCTGGATGGACCTGACGCTGCTGCAGCGCGACTTCCCGCTCGACGTCTGACCAGCTTGTGCCCGGACAGTCCGGTGGGCGTAACGTCAGGATGGTGAACGACACGCGCCCCACCGCGTCCGCACGATTCGATTCGACCCCGATCGTGGTCGAGGATCTCGGACTCATCGACTATCACGCCGCCTGGGAGCTGCAACGGCAGATCGCCGACGAGCGCGCCGCAGGCGAAGGCGACGACAAGCTGCTGCTGCTCGAGCATCCCTCGGTGTACACCGCGGGCCGCCGCACCGAGGCCGAGGACCTGCCGATCGACGGCAGCCCGGTGGTGCAGGTCGATCGTGGCGGCAAGATCACCTGGCACGGGCCGGGTCAGCTGGTCGGGTATCCGATCGTCCGCCTGGCCGAGCCGGTCGACGTCGTGCAGTACGTGCGGCGGCTCGAGGAGGCGCTGATCCAGGTGGTGTCCGGGCTCGGGATCGAGTGCGGCAGGATCGAGGGTCGTTCGGGCGTGTGGCTGCCGGCCACCGAGTGGCTCGCCGAACGCAAGATCGCCGCGATCGGCGTGCGCGTGCAGCGCGGCGTGGCCCTGCACGGCATCTCGCTGAACTGCAATTCCGCGCTCGACGGTTTCCAGGCGATAGTGCCGTGCGGCATCCGCGACGCCGGGGTCACCACCCTGACCCGCGAACTCGGCCGTGAGGTCACCGTCGCCGAACTCAAGCCGCTCGTCGCCACCGCGATCGTTGCCGCGCTGGACGGCGAAATTCCCGTTCGGCCCCATGACATTGATCGCACCACCAGCGCCGTGAACGCGACGGCCCCGAGCGTAGAGTCGGTTCAGTGACCTCCGTAGACGCCTCTGCCCCCGCCGGACGCAAGCTGCTGCGCATCGAAGCGCGCAACGCGGAGACCCCGATCGAGCGCAAACCCAAGTGGATCCGCACCCGCGCCACCATGGGCCCGGAGTACTCCGAGCTCAAGGGCCTGGTGAAGCGCGAAGGCCTGCACACGGTCTGCGAGGAAGCGGGCTGCCCCAACATCTTCGAATGCTGGGAGGACCGCGAGGCCACCTTCCTCATCGGTGGTGAACAGTGCACCCGCCGCTGCGATTTCTGCCAGATCGACACCGGCAAGCCCGCCGCGCTGGACCGCGACGAGCCCCGCCGCGTCGCCGAGAGCGTCCAGGCGATGGGCCTGCGCTACTCGACGATCACCGGCGTGGCCCGCGACGATCTCGACGACGGCGGCGCCTGGCTCTACGCCGAAACCGTGCGCGCCATCAAGGCACTCAACCCCGGCACCGGCGTCGAGTTGCTCATCCCCGACTTCAACGCCGATCCCGATCAGCTGGCCGAGGTCTTCTCGACCCGCCCGGAGGTGCTGGCGCACAACCTGGAGACGGTGCCGCGCATCTTCAAGCGCATCCGCCCCGCCTTCCGCTACGAGCGTTCCCTCGCGGTGATCACCGCGGCCCGCGAGGCCGGCCTGGTCACCAAGTCCAACCTCATCCTCGGCATGGGCGAGACCCCGGAGGAGGTCACCGAGGCGATGCGGGACCTGCACGAGGCGGGCTGCGACATCCTCACCATCACGCAGTACCTGCGGCCCTCGCCGCGGCACCATCCGGTGGATCGCTGGGTGAAGCCGGAGGAGTTCGTCGAGCATTCCAAGGTGGCCGAGGAGCTCGGTTTCGCGGGCGTGATGGCCGGGCCGCTGGTCCGTTCCTCCTACCGCGCCGGTCGCCTGTACGCCCAGGCGATGGCCCATCACGGTCGCGAGATCCCCGAGGCCATGGCCCACCTCGCGCAGGAGGGCACCGCGTCCCAGGAAGCCAGCTCCGTGCTGGCTCGCTACGGCAGCTGACGGCGCCGGGCCAGGGCTCGGTGAGCTCTGGCCCGTCAGTAGACTAAGGGTCCCCTCACCCCCGGAAGGACCCATGTCGAAGTTCGAGAACGTCTCCGTCACCAAGCAGGCCAATGTCTATTTCGACGGAAAGTGCGTCAGCTACAGCCTCGAGCTGCCCGACGGCACCAAGAAGTCGGTCGGCGTCATCCAGCCCGCGTCGCTGACCTTCGGTACCGCGGCGCCCGAGCGCATGGAACTCGTGGCGGGCGAGGCCAAGGTGACCCTGGCCGGCGCCACCGAGGCGGTCACCTACCGCGGCGGTGAGTCCTTCGACGTGCCGGGCGACAGCTCTTTCGACATCGAGGTCGTCGACACGGTCCACTACGTCTGCCACTACGGCTGATCGACCGGGTTCCGCCCATACCGGCGGCACCCGCATACCGTATATAACGTGTGGCGTTCCCCGTTAGTCGTATCGGTTGGTCAACGAAATGACACCGCAGATGAGCATCCGCCAAACCCTGG
>NZ_JARWOJ010000125.1 GCF_029868625.1 Nocardia neocaledoniensis
CAGCACACGGCGGTGATCGCCGTCGCCTCACCGATTGTCGACTTCGTTTCCTGCACGACCATCCTCAGAACTTATCCCGTGCCGTGCGAGCGCGGTTCTCGTCCGCGCGCCGCGGGTAGGCTCCTTCGGGTGTCCGACGAGGGCGCCGGGGTAGCAATCGAAATTCGGGGGAGCGATGAGTATTCAGCCTGCGCCGCAAGGTTTTCCGCTGTCCTCGCCCCAGCCGCGCCAGCACTCGTCGCCGCCCGGACCAGCCGTGGTGGCCGCGATTCTCGCGCTCCTGGGCGGGGTGCTCGGGCTGGTTCGGGTGCAGACGGGGCTCACCGGGCGGCGAGTCGTCGAGGACATGCGTGATCCGAAGGTCGACGTCGACTGCCCCGCGTCCGCCGGTTCCGCCGTATAACTGACGGCGACGTCGACAAGTAGCGGGGACAGTGGTGGAGCAGGTGCGGCCGGAGCGGCCTTCGCGCGCGGTGACCGCGCTGATCGCGGGCTGGCTCGGGGTGCTGGTCGGGGCGGCCGGGGTGGTTGTCGGGAGCGCGACCGCGGTGCTGCGGGTCGTCGGGCGCGAGATCGACCTCGATTACGTGGGCGCGGGGATCGTCGGCGGGCTCGGGGTGGTGTATCTGCTCGGGGCGGTGCTGCTGTTGCGACGGCGGATGTTCGGCCGTCGGCTACTGATCACCGTGACGGCGGTGATGGCGGGGGCGACGCTGCTGGTCATCGTGCTCAACGGGGCGAGTCACGGGTGGCGGTTGGGGCCGCTGGATTTCTGGCTGGTCCTCAACGGCGCGATCCTGGCGCTGGGCCTGAGCGAGCCGACGCGCCGCTGGACCACGACGCGCTCGCACGGCACGGGATAAGTTCTGAGGATGGTCGTGCAGGAAACGAAGTCGACAATCGGTGAGGCGACGGCGATCACCGCCGTGTGCTGTGCCGGGCTGGCCGCCACGGCGAATCTGCTCGGCGCCGTCATCCTGGTGCGCTCCTTCCTGCGCGACCCCGGCCGGCTCGACGACTCGCTGACCCTGTTCGCCACGCTCGGCGCGTTGGTGGCGGCCTTCGCGTTCGGCTACGGCGGCGTGCTGCTGTGGCGGCGCGATGTGACCGGGCGCTGGATGCTGATCGTCGCCGCGGGCGCCCAGGCCGCCCTCGGCCTGCTCGGCCTGCTGGCGACCCTGGTGAACTACGACCCCGAATACGGCATCCACTGGTTCCCCGCGGAATCGGTGCTCCGCTCGATTCCGATCGGCCTCGGCGGGGTACCCGGTGCGGTGACGGCGATCGTGAACCACAGCTGGGCGGCCGCCCTCGCCGCGCTCGCCCTCGGCGCTCTCGTGCTGCTTCCCGCGGTGCTGCCCTGGGCCGCCGCCGACCCCACCCGCCGTCGCCGATCCAGGTCTGGCGCGTCGAACGCGGCGCCGACTACACCGACCGCGCCCTCGACATTGAGGCTGGACCGGTCGGCCCTGCTGATCATCCAGGTGGCCAGCACATTGACCGCGACGCCGACCAGCGCCAGCATCAGCCCGGTGCGATTGCCGAAGCGGCGGAAGACCGTGCCCTTGCCGACGCCGGCGCGCTTGGCGACCGCGTCCATGGTCAGCCCGCCCGCGCCGTGC
>NZ_JARWOJ010000126.1 GCF_029868625.1 Nocardia neocaledoniensis
TCCGTGTCCGCAACGTCGCCCAGCCGGTGATCGGCACCGAATACGCGGTCTACGACCTCGCGCCTGCGGGACGTTTCGCGCCGAATCGGTGACAAACCCGTCCGAACGTGCTGCAATGGCTGTACCGGCTCTTCTTGGTCATCATACTGGGGGGTGGCCTGCCATCTTGGTCGGCCCCCAGGCTCGTCCATGCCTTGCGCATGGCGTCGAGTTGACGGCCACGGCGAGTTGACAAGGCGCGGTAGGCGACGCCGGTGATGCTGCGAGCGCGGTGTCTTGCTTGCCACGCGGCGTGGTAGGCGTAGGCAAGGGCGTCAGCGATGGCTGACTTTCCGGAGTTGGTAGGCGTGTGTGCGGTCCGCGACCCGAGGAGCCATCTGATCGGGCTGTCCGGGCTGTAGCGCTTGAGTCGGTGCTCGGAGACCCAGTTGCGGCCCGGCTGTGGCCCCTGTGGTTCGTGTGCGTTGTTGGTCGCCAGAGTCGCCGTCACCACCTCGGTGACCCTCGATGAGGCGTTCTGGGGCAGCAGGAGATACGGCTCGAGGTCGGTGGTGGCGATGCCGCCGGGGACCCCCAGCGTTCGGCGTTCTACCTCAACGACTCCGATTCGCATGGCGGCCAGATCGAATGATGGAGCCTCAGCAATCCACCACTGCCGCGAAACCTTGTCAGCGATGGAACTGCGTGCGAATACGCACAGGTCGACATGGTCGAGGAACGCGCTATCGGAGACCGCTGCTGCGAGCCCCTCAAGATGGTGCCGCCACAGGTGCCCGAAGTCTTTGCCGCGATCGTGTTGGTCCGCCAGCATGAGCAGCATCGATCTCGTACAGAGATCGGTGCCCATGTCGGTGTTCGCGGTGTTCGAGGCCACGATGATCAGACTAGAGGTGAGGGTGAACTGTTCCGGGAATTCAGTCGGAGCGTTCGTGTGTCAGCGCTGCTCACACGTTCCCCCCCAGTGTGTCGCCCGCCTCGCGTCCGCAGCGGAGCTGCAACTTCTCGTTGGCGGGCTCATCGAAGTCGAACCTGGTCAGTCGCGTAATCGCGAACCGTTCGTCCGAAACGGATGAGTGCTCGTTGGAGTCGGAGAGTTGGCCTTGTGGAGTACCACCGGTCGAGCCGGTGTTGAATCGCGCGAACCTGCTCGGCAGGGACGGCAGCGGAGTTCACCGGTCGGCCCGTGACCTCGGTTATCCAACGGTCGATGACGATCACACTGGGAACTGGTGCCCGCAGCGGATTGCTCGAGGTGACTGGTCGAACTTGCGGGAGTACCGAGGGGGCACCGAGTCTGGCGTAGAGCATCCTCTGCCGCTTGACGCGCCTTGTCAGTCTGGAGAGGATGTGCGCCGACATCGCGAGCCTCGTCACAGCGGATACGTACACGACACCAGCGACCGCTGTGACCCACGTGCCGTCGTAATGGAGCGGATAGCTGATCAGCAGAACCAGAAGGGCAGGCGACACCGCGCGCAAGGCCCGCCATTGGAGGTCGAGTTCTGTGTCGGTCATGCGTACGGCGTATTCGGCGGCCAGCCAGTGACGAGCCACGTCGTAGTCCAATCGTAGGGCCCGGGGGCAGGCGTCGCCGAGCCGCTCGATTTCGGCGCTGTATTCCTCGACCTGCTCACGCCAGCGCCGAACCGACATTCGTCCTCGTTCGCGTTCCTCGACCCGATGCTTCCGGTAGTTGATGCGCAAACTGATCGCTGCGAAGATCGCCACCACAGTCGCGACGACCAGGCTTAGAACCTGAACCTGACTTGCGTGCATTGCTGTTCTCCCCGTCGCTAGCGGCACCGCTCTCGATCACGTTCGTGAAGCGCAGGAATATCCGCCAGCTACAACGAAACTCGTCTCGTCACTTGACTCTGGCTGCGTGTCATCATCGCAGCTACTGCTGGTCGAGTCACAGACAGCGGCCGGTGGTGGCGAGCGAATTGCTCGGCACCACCGGCCGGTTGAGTGGGG
>NZ_JARWOJ010000127.1 GCF_029868625.1 Nocardia neocaledoniensis
GCGCCGTGTTCGACGGCGATGGCGAAATCGGCGTCTGTGCGCACCATCCCCGGCTCGGGCGCGCACGTGCGTACCTCGTAGAGTCGCGCGCCGTCGCCGGAGCGGGCAGCGCCGAAGAGCTGGTGCACGATTCCCAGTTCCATCGGCATCACCCCGTCCCTGGCCAGGACCGCGACACGGTGGACAGCCATGGCCCGATTCTTTCACATATCGGCCATCCAGCCACTGGTCGACCGCCGCCGTGCTCGGCAGCCTGGAGGTACGTCCAGGAGCAACGAAAGGAGCACGCCGATGCGAGTGCTGTGGGTCTTGGCCCATCCGGAGCCCCGATCGCTGACCGCTCAGCTGCGCACCGCCGGGATCGCCGCGCTGCGCGCGGCCGGGCACGAGGTGATCGAATCCGATCTCTACGCGATGCACTGGAATCCGGTCGTGACGGCCGCGGATTTCGCCGAGGACGGTGTCGGGCGACTCGATGTCGCGAACGATTCCGAGTCGGCGCTGCGCACAGGACGGCTGGCCGCCGACATCCGTGCCGAACACGAGAAGCTGGCCTGGGCCGACACGGTGGTGCTGCACTTCCCGCTGTGGTGGTACGGAATGCCCGCCATCATGAAGGGCTGGCTCGACCGAGTCATGGTGCAGGGCTATGCCTATGGCGTGCGCGATCCCGAGTCCGGACGCACCCGGCGTTACGGTGACGGCGGGCTGGCGGGCAGGCGGGCGACGGCCGTGGTGTCGGTGGGCGCGCACGCCGGTCTCGGCCCGCGCGGCATCCACGGCGACCTCACCGAGGTCCTGTTCGCGCTGCTGCACGGCACCTTCTTCTACACGGGCATGGAGGTGGTCGAGCCGGTGATCATCCCGGGCACCAACCGGGTGAGCGACGAACGCTTCGCCACCATCGCCGCCGACCTGCGCACGCGGCTGCTCGCCCTGCCGACGACCCCGGCCATCCCCTACCGCCACCAGGACAGCGGCGACTACGACGCCGACTGGAACCTGCGACAGACCCACCTCCCGGGAGCAACCGGCTTGCGGATCCACCGCGACGACGATGAATCCCCATGGGCCGCAACGGCTTGCTAGCCCCGCCAGGTCGGCGGCGGATTCGTTCCGGCCGAAGCGGCACGGCCCTCGCGGGGTTGGTCAGCCCTGACGTTTCGGCCCGACCAGGGCGGCGATCAGGCCGACGGTGAGGACCACGGCGCCGATGGCGAGGACGACGCTGGCGGCGGCGGGCCCGCCGTCGGTGTGGTCGGCCACCGTCTGGGCGACCGCGCCCGCGACCGCCGCCGAGCCGCCGAGCACCAGCACGGGTTCGGGGCGCAGCGCGTACAGGGTGAAACAGGCCAGGCCGACCAGCAGGGTGAGGGCGGGCCGCCACAGCGAATCGCCCCAGGTCACCGATTGGGCGCCGCCGACCGCGATGAGACCACCGATCAGATACCCCGCCCACTCCGCGACGAGCAGCCGCGCCCAGGCGAGCACGAACCATCCCGCGCCGAACAGCATCAGCAGTACGCCCGGCCACACCGATCGATAGTCGAATATCTCGCTGGTCGCGTTGACCACGCTCGCGACCCCGAACGCCCCCATCGCCGCCATTCCGAGCAGGCTCGGCACGAGCAGATAGCCGAGAATCGCCATCAGCAGTCCCGCGATCGACGCGGCGATCTCGGCGCCGTCCCCGGCGCCGAGCGCGGTGGCCACCGCGCCGCAGACGGCGCCGGCGGCCAGCGCCAGCAGCACCGCGGCGAGTCTGCTGCGCCCGGCCGAGGCGATCGGGACCCGCCGGAACACCCCCTCGCAACCGCCCGCGAGCACGATCGCTCCCCCGACCGCGCAGCCGGCCACGACCAGCAGCAACACCACGCGCCCGGTCTGCGCGACCTGGGTCCACGCCCGGCCGAGAAACAGGGCCAGCCCGGCCAGCACCAGTCCGGCCCCGAGGTAGGCGATGATCTCGGCGAGCACCCGCCCCGCGCCCGCCCGGCCCGCCCGCTCCTCGGCGTCGACGGCCCGCAGGATCGCCCCGCGCTGATCGGTACTGATCACCCCGCTCGCGACCAGTCGCTCCAGCGCCACCCCGACCCGATGCTCGCGAACCATCCGTCGAGTATGTCGAGCGGTGACGCCGAAACCGGCGATTCTCGCGCGCCGCGTTTCGCAGCGCAGTGACCCAGGTCATACTAGAATTAGTTGGACGTCCTAGCATCGGACGATCCACCCACTGTTCGTGGAGGCGGTCATGAGCGAGTCCGGCGCACTGCACGTCCCGGTCCACCCCGTGCGATTCGTGACCTCGGCGGCCCTGTTCGACGGGCACGACGCGGCGATCAACATCATGCGGCGCATCCTGCAGGCCCAGGGCGCCGAGGTGATCCATCTCGGCCACAATCGCTCGGTCCGTGAGATCGTCGACGCCGTCGTCGAGGAGGACGTCCAGGGCGTGGCGGTCAGCTCGTACCAGGGCGGGCACATCGAGTTCTTCGAATACCTCGCGGCGGCGCTGCGCGAGGCGGGCGCGGGCCACGTGCGGATCTTCGGCGGTGGCGGTGGCGTGATCGTGGCCGAGGAGATCGAGCGGCTCGCGCGCAGCGGGGTGCGGATCTTCTCCCCGGAGGACGGTCAGCGACTCGGCCTGCCCGGCATGATCAACGAGCTGATCCGCGAGTGCGACGTCGATCCCGCCCACACCCCGCCGGACCTCGACGCCCTCTACACCGGCGACCGGAATGCATTGGCGCGCACCATCACCTGCCTGCAACAGGGCACCCTCGCCGCGGACGACCGGGCCGCGATCCTGGCGGCGGCGGGCGGACGTCAGGTGCCGGTGCTGGGCATCACCGGCACTGGCGGCTCCGGAAAGTCTTCCCTCACCGACGAATTGGTGCGCCGCCTGCGCACCGACCAGCAGGACAAGCTGCGCGTGGCGGTCCTCGCGGTCGATCCGACCCGGCGGCGCGCGGGTGGCGCGCTGCTCGGCGACCGCATCAGGATGAACGCCCTCGACGGCGACCACGTCTACTTCCGGTCGCTGGCCACCCGCGGCAACCACGAGCTTCCCGACGACATCGACACCATGATCGCCGCCTGCCGGGCGGCGGGCCACGACCTGGTGATTCTGGAGACGCCCGGTATCGGGCAGGGCGACGCGGGCATCGTCGACCACGTCCAGGTGGCGCTGTACGTGATGACGCCGGAGTTCGGCGCCGCCTCGCAGCTGGAGAAGATCGACATGCTCGACTACGCCGACGTGGTGGCGGTGAACAAGTACGAACGCCGCGGCGCGGCCGACGCGGTCCGCGACGTCGCCCGCCAATTGATCCGCAACCGTGCGGAATTCGGCGCGAGCCCGGGCGACATGCCCGTCTTCGGCACCAGCGCGGCCACCTTCGACGACGACGGCGTCACCGCGCTCTACCAGCACCTCGCCGGACTGCTCGCCGGCCACGGCCTCGCCCTGGAGCCGGGCACGCTACCGAAGGTGGACACCAAGGTCTCCACCCGCTTCGCCACGCTGGTGCCGCCTGCCCGGGTCCGGTATCTGGCCGAGATCGCCGAGACGGTGCGGTCCTACCACGCCGAGACGACACGGGAATGCGCTGCGGCGCGACGTGTCCAGCGGCTCGCGGCGGTGGCCGACGAACTGCCGGACGACACCGCCGTCGCCGAGTTGCTGACGAAGGCGCGCGCCGAACTCTCCCCCGAGTCGACCGCGCTGCTCACCGAGTGGCCGTCCCTCGCCGAGAGCTACCGGGGCGAGGAACAAGTCGTCCGGGTCCGCGACCGCGAGATCCGCACCCCACTGCGCCGCGAATCACTGTCCGGGTCGAGCATTCCGCGCGTGGCCCTGCCGCGCTACACCGATCACGGCGAGCTGCTGCGATTCCTGCGCGCCGAGCACCTACCCGGCCGGTTCCCCTTCACCGCGGGGGTTTTCGCGTTCAAGCGCGACAACGAGGACCCGGCCAGGATGTTCGCCGGCGAGGGCGATCCGGCGCGGACCAACCGCCGCTTCAAGGTGCTCAGCGCGCACGCCGAGGCCACCCGGCTCTCGACGGCGTTCGACTCGGTGACCCTCTACGGCCACGATCCGGCCGAGCGACCCGACATCTACGGCAAGGTCGGGACCTCGGGCGTCTCGGTGGCCACCATCGAGGACATGCGCACGCTGTTCGACGGTTTCGACCTGTGCGCGCCGACCACCTCGGTGTCGATGACCATCAACGGCCCGGCGCCGACCATCCTCGCCTTCTTCCTCAACGCCGCGATCGATCAGGCGCTGCGACGCTTCACCGAGGCCGAGGGCCGCGCGCCCACGGACGAGGAGGCCGCGACGATCCGGGCGCGCACGTTGTCGACCGTGCGCGGCACCGTGCAGGCCGACATCCTCAAGGAGGATCAGGGCCAGAACACCTGCCTGTTCTCCACCGAGTTCAGCCTGCGGATGATGGCCGATGTACAGGAATGGTTCGTGCGCAACGATGTCCGCAATTTCTACTCGGTCTCCATCTCGGGCTATCACATCGCCGAGGCGGGGGCGAACCCGATCAGCCAGCTCGCGTTCACGCTGGCCAACGGATTCACCTATGTGGAGACCTACCTCGCGCGCGGGCTGGCGATCGACGACTTCGCCCCGAATCTGTCGTTCTTCTTCTCCAACGGCATGGATCCGGAGTACACGGTGATCGGGCGGGTCGCCCGGCGGATCTGGGCGGTGGCCATGCGCAACCGCTACGGCGGCGGCGAACGCGCGCAGAAGCTGAAGTATCACGTGCAGACCTCGGGCCGGTCGCTGCACGCGCAGGAGATGCAGTTCAACGACATCCGCACCACCCTGCAGGCGCTGATCGCCGTCTACGACAACTGCAACAGCCTGCACACCAACGCCTTCGACGAGGCGGTGACCACCCCGACCGAGGATTCGGTGCGCCGCGCGCTGGCGATCCAGCTCATCATCGCCAAGGAATGGGGGCTGGCGGTCAACGAGAATCCGCTGCAGGGCAGCTTCGTCATCGACGAACTCACCGACCTCGTGGAGGAGGCGGTGCTGCTCGAATTCGAGCGGATCAGCGAACGCGGCGGCGTGCTCGGCGCCATGGAGACCGGCTATCAGCGCGGCCGCATCCAGGACGAGTCGATGCGCTACGAACAGCGCAAACACGACGGTTCCCTGCCCATCGTCGGCGTGAACACCTTCCGCGGCCACGACGACGAGGCCGCGCACGGCCCGCTGGAACTGGCCCGCGGCACCGAGGCCGAACGCCGCTCCCAGCTGGACCGCCTGCGCGCCTTCCAGGACGAACACGCCGAACAGGCCCATGCCGCGCTCGCGCGGCTGGCTGAGGTGGCCCACACCGAGGGCAACATCTTCGAGGTCCTGATGGACGCGGCGCGGGTCTGTTCCCTCCAGCAGGTCACCGACGCGTTCTTCGCCGTCGGCGGGCAGTACCGGCGCACCGTGTGAGGCTCAGCCGCCGATGATCTCCGCGGGCAGGAACATCGCGCCGAGCTGGGTGGCGATGGCGAAGGTGTGCTCGACGATCCGCGCGGCGTCCACCTCGATGGCGCCGGTGCGCCAGGCGGTGAGCAGTTCGATGAAGCCGCCGATGCCGGCCAGGGTGCTCATCCGCACGGCCGTCTCGTCGACATCGGCGCGCAGGTAGGGCCAGGCCGCGGCGATCAGCAGGTCGGTGGCGTCGGTGAGCATCGCTTTGCGCCGCTGCTCGAGGACGGCGCTGCCCGCGTGGTCGGCCAGCAGGATGCGGGCCCGCCCACGCAGGTCGGACTGCAACTCGACGGCGCGGGCGATGGCGGCGCGCAGGATGTCCAGGGGCGCGCGCCCGGCGTTGTCGGCCAGGATGGCGGCCAGATCGGCGAAGACCTCCGCGCACACCTCGTCCCAGACCACGGCGAGCAGGTCGTCGCGGTCGGTGAAGTTCTCGTAGAAGTACCGGTCGTTGAGCGCCGCCCGCTGACAGACACCGCGCATCGTCACCGCGGCCCACCCGCTGTCGAGCCAGATCGCCAGCGCCGCCTCGATCAGGTCGGCGCGGCGCTGTGCCCTGCGTTCCGCCGCGGTGCGGCCACCCCAGGTTCGGGCCGGTGCGCGCACATCCATGGTTGACAAAGTACTCCCCCGCGCGCCTAATTGGTGTCAGGTGCGGCCAATGGTGGCGAGTGACACCAATTGGAACCGGACCGCTGACACTGGAGTCGCCATGCGCCTGTTTCGTCGTCGTCGAACCGAACACGCCGATGCGGTGGTCACCGGCGCCGGGAGCGGCATCGGCCGCGCCTTCGCCGTCGAGCTGGGCAGGCGCGGCGGACGGGTGGTGTGCTCCGATATCGACGCGGGCCGGGCCGCCGACACCGCCGCCCTGGTGGACGAGGCAGGCGGCAAGGCCATCGGCGCCCGCTGCGATGTCACCGCGATCGACGAGGTCACCGCGCTGGCGACGCTCGCGCGGGACTGGTTCGGCGGCGCGCCGACCCTCGTGATCAACAATGCCGGGATCGGCGCCGGCGGTCCCCCGGTCGGCGAATTCACCCTCGACGACTGGCAGCGCACCCTCGGGGTGAACCTGTGGGGCGTCATCAACGGCTGTCACGTCTTCACGCCGATCCTGCGCGCCGCGGGCCGGGGCACGGTGGTCAATGTCGCCTCCGCCGCCGCGTTCGGCGCCGCCCCGCGAATGGCGGCCTACAACGTGAGCAAGGCGGGTGTGCTCGCGCTGTCGGAGACGATGTCGGCCGAACTGGCAGGCACCGGGGTCGGCGTGACGGTGCTGTGCCCCACGGGGGTGAAAACCGGGATCATGCAGGCGGATTCGCCGATGGACGAGACCGCGGAGCGCCTGGGCGGGCTGCTGCTGCGGTGGACCGGCCGCCCGCCCGCGAGCATCGCGAAGACCACCCTCGACGCCGTCGACCGTGGCGACCTCTACGTGGTGCCGCAACTGGAAGCCAAAGTGCTGTGGCAGGCCAAACGCTGGATGCCTGCCACGTACACCCGTTCGGCGGGCCTGCTCGAACGGGTCGTGCGCTGAACCGACCGAGAGGAGACGGACAATGACGTTCGCCTATCCCGACATGCTCGCCACCGTGCGCGCCAAGCAGTGGGCCCTTGCCGACATCGACTGGGACGCACCGGGTGCCGAGCTCGTCACCGACGAGCAGCGACCACGCTTGGCCGCGTTCATGTCCGATCTGGTGTGGATCGAACACGTCGGCGCCCGCGGCTTCGCCGCACTGGTCCAGCAGGCGCCGCCGGGCGCGCTGCGCGAGATCTACCGGCACTTCCACGCCGAGGAACAGAAACACGCCAACGCCGAACTGGCGCTCATGCGCCGCTGGGGCATGCTCGACGACGACGCGATGCCGGTGCCCAACAAGAACATCCGCCTGGTGATCAGCTGGCTCGACCGCTACGCCGAGCACATGACCCTGCCCGTACTCGGCACGGTCATCCCCTCGCTGGAGACGGCACTGGACGGCGCGCTGGTGAAGTTCCTGCTCGACGAGGTCGACGATCCGGTGTGCCACGAGGTGTTCCGGCACATCAACAGCGACGAATCCCGGCACCTGGCCGTCGGTTTCCAAGTGCTCGAACAGCTCGGCGCCGGGCCGCTGCGCACGATCGCCATCGAGACAGCGGGTTTCGCGGCGCGTCCGTCGTTCGTGCTCGGCGCCCTGCTCTACGCGCCGCTGCTGTCACGGATGGCGGCCAACATCGTCGCGCTCGGGCTCGACGAGGAGAAGCTGTGGAACGCGGTGCGCCGCTACGAGAACGTCGGCGAGCGCAGTCCACAGATCCGGCGGCTGCCGCTGTATCACGTGGTGAAGATGCACGGGAAGGCGACGATTCACCGCCGCCAACCGTTCCAGCTGCTCGCCGACGTGTCCAATGCCTGCATCGATCGGTTCCCGATCCGGGTGCTCGGCCACCGTCCGTCGTGGGTCCGCGAGCTCACCTACGAACCGGTGGCGAAATGACCGGGCTCCCCGGCACCTTCGACGGCCGGATCGTGCACCATCTCGACTTCCACCCCCGCCGGGAGTTCACCGGTCAGCGGGTGGCGATCATCGGTTCCGGCGCGGCGGCGGCACGGTTGCTGCCCGGCATCGCGGCCGAGGCGGCGCGGGTGACGGTGTTCCAGACCGAGGCCGTCTGGATCGTGCCCCGCGCGCCGCTGCCCGCCGGCGCGCTGCGACACGCGCCGGATCGGCTGGTCCGGCTCGTTGCCCGGGCGAATCTCCGTGCACAGGTCCGTGATTCGTGGCTGCGGCACCGGCTCACCCCCGACGACGAGGCGGGGGTCGCCGTGCACGACAGCTACTACCGCACCCTGCGACAGCCGCACTGCAAGCTGGTCACCTGGCCGATCGCGCGGCTCGCACCACTGGGTGTGCGCACCGTCGACGGCATCGAACACCGGGTCGACACCATCGTCTTCGCCGACGACTCCCACCACGTCGTACGCACCATCGGTCGCGGCGGACACCTGCCGACGACAGCCGCCAGGGTCGGCAGAAAGGAATCAGCGTGAGCACGATCTATCACGAGGTCATCATCGTGGGGGCGGGCTTCTCCGGGATCGGTGCCGCGATCGCCCTGCGGGAGGCGGGATTCGGGGACTTCCTGCTCGTCGACGACGCCGACGGGGTCGGTGGCACCTGGCACTGGAACACCTATCCCGGTGTCGCCGTGGACATCCCGTCGTTCAGCTACCAGTTCTCCTTCGACCAGCGCACCGAGTGGTCACGCGTGTACGCGCCGGGGCACGAACTCAAGGCCTACGCCGAATCCTGCGTGGACAAACACGGTCTGCGCGAGCACATCCGGTTCAACACCACCGTGGTCGCCGCGGACTTCGACGCCGACGCCGACCGCTGGGTGTTGCGCACCGCCGACGGCGGCGAACTGACGGCCCGCTTCGTGCTCAGCGCCACCGGGGTGCTCACCCGCCCGAAACTGCCCGACATTCCCGGCATCGAGACCTTCGCCGGGACCACGGTGCACACCGCGCGCTGGGATCACGGCCTCGACCTGCGCAACAAGCGGGTCGCGATCATCGGCACCGGAGCGTCGGCGGTGCAGGTGATCCCCGAGATCGCGCCGCGGGTCGAGCACCTCACCGTCTTCCAGCGCACCCCGATCTGGTGCCTGCCCAGGCCCGACCTGCCCGTGCCCCCGCCCGCGCGCTGGGCGCTGCGGCTGCCCGGCGGCCGCACCCTCACCCGGCTGCTGAGCCAGACCTATGTCGAGGTCACCTTCCCGCTGGCCGCCCACTACCACCGCTCGCTGCCCACCGCCGCGATCGGCGAGCGCGCCGGGCTGGCACATCTGCGCCGCCAGGTGCAGGACCCGGCCGTGCGCGCGAAACTCACCCCGAACTACGCCCTCGGCTGCAAACGGCCCAGCTTCTCCAACGACTACCTGGCCACCTACAACCGCGCGAATGTCACGCTGGAAACCGCGCCCATCACCGAGATCACCGCCACCGGCGTGCGCACCGCCGACACCACGCACCCGGCCGACGTGCTCATTCTCGCGACCGGTTTCAAAGTGATGGAATCGGGAAATATGCCGACTTACGATCTGCACGGCGTCGACGGCCTCGACCTGGAGAAATGGTGGGACGAGAACCGGCTGCAGGCCTACGAGGGCGTGAGCGTGCCGGGATTTCCCAACTATTTCTCCATCATGGGTCCCTACGGCTACAACGGGGCCTCGTATTTCACGCTCATCGAGAATCAGACCCGCCATATTCTGCGGTGCCTGCGCCGGGCCCGCAGCACCGGCGCCACCAGGGTGGAGGTCCGCCGCGAAGCCAACGACCGGTTCTTCCGCGAGGTGCTCGCTCGGCGCGGCGGGCAGGTGTTCTGGCAGGACAGCTGCGCCGACGCCAACAGTTACTACTTCGACAAGCACGGCGATGTGCCGCTGCGGCCGTCGTCCACGCTGGAGGCGGCGTGGCGCAGCGGTCATTTCGACCTGGCCGATTACGTGTTCACCCCGGCCCGCTGAACCGCCCGCTGTTCATCCACCCCGTCCCGTCGGAATGTGTGACAATCGCGCCACCGAAGCGATCGGCACCGACGGGACGGCGGCGGCATGACACTGACCGATATCGACATCATCGATGCGCACCTGCACCAGTGGGACCCGCATACGACACCGCGGCAATTCAGCAAGCACGCCACCCTGCTGCGGTATCTGCCGATTCCGATCGATATCGCGACGCGATTGACCCCGCGGCGCGACCGCGAATTCGTCGGTGACGCGTCGGCCTACATGGGCCCGTATCTGCCCGCCGATTACCGGACCGATCTCGGCCCGACCGCGGTCTCCGCGCTGGTCCACGTCGAGGCGGACTGGACCGGCAGGCAACCCGACGAGACCCGCTGGGTGGCGAGCCTGCCCTTCGGGGTCGACACGCCACGGCTGGCCGCGATCGTCGGCGCCGCCGATCCCGCCGACCCCGACTTCGCGGCCGTCCTGGACGCGCACCAGTCGGCCTCACCGCTGTTGCACGGGATCAGGACGAACGTGGCCCACCATCCCGATCCGGCGGTGAAATCGTTCGCGGCGCACGACGGGCGGCTCACCGCGCCCGCGTTCCTGGACGGCTTCGCCGAGCTCGCCGAGCGGGGGCTCTCGTTCGACACCTGGATCTATTCGGTCCAGCTGCCGGAACTGACCGCACTGGCCGAGCGCTTTCCCGAGGTGCCGATCGTGGTCGATCACCTGGGGACCCCCGCCGGGATCTTCGGACCGGTCGGCAAGTCCACCGGCAGGACCGCCACGCAGCGGCACACCCTGTTCGAGCGCTGGCGCCAGGACCTCACCGATCTCGCCGCCCAGCCCAATGTGGTGGCCAAGGTCAGCGGGCTGATGATGCCGGTACTCGGACACCCGGTGCCCCCGCGCGGCGCACCGACCCCGGTGCCCGTGCTGGTGGAGCGCGTGCGACCGATGCTCACTCACGCGCTCACGGTCTTCGGCGCCGACCGCCTGATCTGGGGCTCGAATTTCCCGGTCGATCGGCCGATCACCAGCATCACCGGCGCCGCCGAGACCGTCGCCACCGTGCTCACCGACGCCGGCGCCGAGACCGAGGACCTGCGGAAGGTGTTCGGCGGCAACGCGACCCGCGTGTACCGCGTCGACTGAACCGCGGTCAGGGTGACCTGTCGGTGCCTCGCCCTAGCATCGCCGGTATGAAGGCAACCGGCACATTCGAAGTCACCGCGTTCGACCCCACCGACCTGGGCCAACGGCCATCCATCGAGACCGGCCTCCCGGTCGGCGTCAGCACCATGACCAAGGAATACGCGGGCGAGATCACCGGCCGCTCGGCGACCCTGTTCACCGCGGCCTTCGACATGGCCACCGGCGCGGGTACCTATCTCGCCATGGAGTCCTTCGAAGGCGCCCTCCACGACAAGGCGGGCGCGTTCAACTTCGTCCACTCGGCCACCACCGCGGGTACCGACCGTACGGACGAGTTCTTCCACATCGTCCCGGCCAGCGGCACCGGTGCGCTCACCGGCATCACCGGCTCCGGTGCCCTGTACGTCGACAGCACCGGCGGCCACCACATCTGGTTCGAATACGAACTCCCCTGAGGGGCGAGCGGGTCAGCTGTCGAATTCGGGGTAGAGGGAACGCAGTTCGCGCAGGCCCGTGGCCGCCGTCGGTTCGTCTTCGGTGGTCATGCGGAGGGCGCGGCGCAGGGGGACGGGGTCGAGATCGTCGATCACAGGGTGGAACTCGAGGCGAGGCAGGTCGGGCAGGACCAGGGTGTCGCCGTACGGATCGTCGGATTCCTCGGCGCGGGTGGACTTCTCGACTCCGCCGATGAGGGTGTCCAGGTCGAGACCGCGCAGCGTGAGGATCTCGCTCGGCTGTTCGTCGAGACGTTCCGACAGCAGGTAGCAGACGGCGGCCACGTGCTTGCACGGCCAGCCCATATCGGGGCAGGAGCAGGAGAAGTCCAGCTCCGAGGCGGTGCTGGGGAGCAGGTGCGGGCCGAGTGCGGGTGGCAATGCGCCGGAGGCGATTTCGGCGAGCATGCCGGGCGCCTCCCTGATCTCGGCGAGCAGCAGGTCGACCTCCTCCTCGCGCAGCGGCCGCATGGCCAGCACCGAGGTGAACGGGCTGGGCTGGCTGCCCTGGACCTCCGCCGTGACGGCGCCGCGCTCGATCCGGTAGTTCACCACCTGGCCCACCCTGGCATAGGTGCGCCCACGCGAGAGCCTGCCCGCGTCGGCCACCTTCTCCACCGCGTCCAGCAGCGCACGGCCCCACCAGGTCCGGCCGAAGCCACCGTGTGCTCTGGCGCCTCCGGTGACCGGTCGGCGCGGACCGAACTGACTGAAATCGGTCATCAGTCGCCCACCGCCTCGGCGCCGAGGGTGAACAGCTCGCGCAGTTCGTCGGTGCTCAGCTCGGTGATCCAGTTCTCCCCCGCGCCGACCGCCAGCTCGGCCAATTGCTTCTTCCCGCTGATCATCTCGTCGATCCGCTCCTCGATGGTGTCGACGCAGACCAGTTTGCGGACCTGCACCGCGCGCTGCTGGCCGATCCGGAACGCGCGGTCGGTGGCCTGGTTCTCCACGGCGGGGTTCCACCAGCGGTCCAGGTGGATCACATGATTGGCGGCGGTCAGGTTCAGGCCGGTGCCGCCCGCCTTGAGCGAGAGCAGCATCAGCGGTGGGCCGTCGTCGCGCTGGAAACCGGTGACCATGTCGTCGCGGCGCTGCTTGCTCACCCCGCCGTGCAGGAACGGGATCGAGGTACCGAAGCGCTCGGTGAGATACGGCAGCACGAGGTCGCCGAACTCACGGAACTGGGTGAACAGCAGGGCCTTCTCGCCGTCGGCGATGACGGCGTCGAGCACGTCCTCGACCAGTGCCAGCTTGCCGGAGCGGTGGCTGCCGCGCCGCAGCAGCGGCGAGCCGTCGCCCAGGTAGTGCGCGGGATGATTGCAGACCTGCTTGAGTCGGGTCAGCGCGCCGAGCACGGCGCCCTTGCGCGCCATGCCCTTCGCGTCCTTCAGCTTCTCCAGCATGTCGTCGACCACCGCCTGGTAGAGCGCGGCCTGCTCGACGGTGAGATTGGCCCGCACCGTCATCTCGAGTTTCTCGGGCAGGTCGCTGATGACGGCCGGATCGGTCTTGAGCCTGCGCAGCACGAACGGATCGGTGATCAGGCGCAGCCGGTCGATGGCGTGCTGATCGCGTTCGCGTTCGATCGGCACCGCGAACCTGGCCCGGAACGACTGCGGACTGCCGAGCAGCTTCGGCATGGCGAAGTCGAACAGGGCGCGCAGTTCCTCGAGCCGGTTCTCCACCGGGGTGCCGGTGAGGGCCAAGCGATGCCGCGCGGGCAGGGCGCGGGCGGCCCGTGCCTGACGGGTGGCGGCGTTCTTGATGTGCTGGGCCTCGTCGAGCACGACGCGCTCCCACTGCTGCTCGCTCAGCAGGGTGGCGTCGCGGGCGAGCAGGGCGTAGGTCGTCACGATCAGGTCCGAATCACGAACGGCCGCAGCGAATTTCGTTCCGGAGAGGCGGCCTGGTCCGTGATGGACCAGCACGCGCAGATCGGGCGTGAACCGTTGTGCTTCCCGCTGCCAGTTGCCGACCACCGACATCGGGCACACCAGCAGGGTCGGCCCCACGGCCGACCCGGTGGGCGTCTCCCGCTCATGGGCGAGCAGCGCCAGCACCTGCACCGTCTTGCCGAGGCCCATGTCGTCGGCCAGGATCGCGCCGCAGTTGAGTCGGCTCATCGTGGCCAGCCAGCTCAGGCCGCGTTCCTGGTACGGGCGCAGCTCGGCTTTCAGACCTATCGGGACCGGGACCGGCTCGGGTTCGCCTTCCCTGGCGAACAATTCGGCCGCCCAGCCCTCGGCGGTGACCTCGGTGACCGGCACGTCGTCGACGCGCTCGGCGGCGAGCTCGCCGATCATGTCGGCCAGCGTGATCGGGGTGTCGTCGGAGTGCATGGCGACGTAGCGAGCCGCGGCCGCCAGCACGCGATGGTCGGCCTGCACCCATTCGCCGCGCAGCTGGACGAGATTCGACTTGCTGCGGATCAGCCGTTCCATCTCGGCTTTGGTGAGCACCAGGTCACCGAGCGCCAATTCCCAACGGTAGGAGAGCAATCCGCTCAGTCCCACGGTGGATTCGGCGGCGACCGGGCTGCTCACCCGCAGCCGCATACTCGGTTCGGCGATGTTCCACGCCCGCGGCAACAGCAAGCGGATGCCGGCCTCCTGCAGGGCGTGGGCACCGTGCGCGACGAGATCGGCGACCACCTCGGTGGGCAGCAGCAGGTCGAGGCCGCGCGGGTCGGTGGGCAGATCGCGCAGACGCGGGTAGGCCTTGCGTGCCTGCCCCAGCTTCTCGGCGGCGGTGCGCACCAGGACCGGGTCGTCGTCGAGGGCGACCGGTTTCGGCGCGTCGTCGACGGGGCGCAGGCACACCTGCAGCCGCCACAGCGCCACCGTCTCGTCGGTCGCGCCGAACTCGCCGTCGGGTTCGCACAGGCGCAGCACGAGTTCCGGCTCGTCGGCGGCGTAACCCGCGCGCCACTGGGTCAGCGTCTCCGCCACCCGATACGAACCCGCCTCGAGCGGAGTGTCGGCGACCAGGGCCGTGAGCAGCGGGTGGGTCATCGTCCGGTGCGCGAGGTACTCGCGGGCGATCGGATCGGTGAGCTCGGTGACCAGGTCGTCGAGCACCGCCGCCGGCGAGCCCGCCACCCGCAGCGCGGCGGGCATGGCGGCCGCGAGTTCGGCCAGCCAGGCGCGCTGCCGCTGACCGCCGACCAGCCGCCAGCGCACCCACCACTGACCGTCGGCCCGCTCGACCTGCGGCACCACCCGGCCCGCCCGGACCCACCGTTCGATACCGCGCGCGACGTGGCCGAGGAACCGCAGGTCGCCGGAGACGTTCTCGATGGGCAGCCGGCTGCGCAGCACGACGGCCGCCGTGGGCGGCGCCAACGCGTGCGCGCGCACCTCGGCGGTCTCCGACCTGCCCTCGGCGTCGACGACGAGCACCACGGCGCGATGCCGGAACCTGGCCCGCTCCAGAATGTCGCCCAGGACCGAACCCACGGCGACCGGTTCCCCGTCGTGCCACAGCAGCAGGCCCGAACCGGGGGACCACAGACCGTGCAGCATGATCCCCATCCAAGCAGGCCCCACCGACAGGCTCCGCGACCGGCCACACCCCTGGATTTCTCGCCGCTCCCGGAACATACTGAGATATCCCCTGGTCACGGGCCGGACCACCCACCGGCGACAACTGCACAACGACCCAGGCGAACCGGGCTCGCACCGGCTCGGCCGATGAACCCCTTGTATGTGTGCGGAGGGCAGCGATGACGATTCTGCTCCAGGTTCTCGAGCAGAGCTATACCCCGACAACCCCGTGGGAACGGCGCAAATTCACGTTCATCGACACCGGCAAGATCGTCGGCATGCGACTGGACGGTCAATCCGGCATCTGGCTCGACCTGATCAGACCCGGCGAATCCCAGCGGCTGGCGCGCACCAACGATCCCCGTGACGCCATCACGTTCCTGCTCACCGTGTTCGCCAAGATCGCCGAGTGTGAGGATCGCGGCGGATCCTGGCTGGTCGGCCACGACGGCACGCACATCTCCTCGATCGCGGCGACCCGGTTCCCACCGAATTCCAGCGAACTGGCCGCCGACGACATCCTGGCGCGCGCCTGGCTGTAGGCGCGGGTCGGCTCGGCGTTCGGCCGGGGCTGTCGGTGGCACCCGGTACAACCTGCAGGCATGCGGAAATCGGCCGGGTCGCTCGTGCTCCTGCTCGTGCTCACGGGTTGTGGTGTGCTCACGCTCGAGGAGCCGGTGGCACCCGCGCCGGGCTCGCCGACGCGCGCCGAGGTCACCGCGCTGCTCGAGCGGGTGCGCGTGGTCGCGTCACGCCCGCGCCCCGGCGGGTACGAGCGCGGCTGCAAGGCCGGTCAGGGCTGTGTGTTCGGCCCCGCCTGGTCCGACGACACCGACGCACCAGGCGGTCACGACGGCTGCGACACCCGCAACAACGTGCTCGCCGCGCAACTGCGCGAGGTGGTGCGTCGCGGCCGCTGCGTGGTGGTCGAGGGCGTGCTCGCCGACCCGTACACCGGCACCGAGATCACCTTCCGCAAGTCCGACGGCGGCCGCGTCCAGATCGACCACGTCTACCCCCTGGCCGCCGCCTGGGACATGGGCGCCGCCGAGTGGACACCACGCCAGCGCGCCCGCTTCGCCAACGACCTCTCGGTGAACCTGCTCGCCACCGGCGCCACCACCAACCAGTCCAAGGGCGACGACACCCCCGCCGATTGGCTCCCCCCGTCCCGCCCCAACCACTGCTTCTACGCGGCCAAGTACCTGACCGCGGCCCTCGACTACGACCTGCCCATCACCGCCGCCGACAACGCCGCCCTGCACGAGGTAGCCCGGGGCTGCCCGTGATCCCGCACGCTGATGCGGAGGCGCTGAGGCTCCCGTTGCGGCAGCGCTGAGGCTCCCGTGGCGGCAGCGCTGAGGCTCCCGTTGCAGCGGCGCTGAGGCTCCCGTGGCGGCAGCGCTCAGGCTCCCGTTGCAGCGCGCTGAGGCTCCCGTCGCGGCGGCGCTCAGGCTCCGGTCGCGGCGGGGCGTTTCGGGTCGTTGGACCACTGCGACCACGAGCCGGCGTAGAGGGTGGCGGGGATGCCGGCGATGGCCAGGGCGGCGATCTGGTGGGCGGCGGTGATGCCGGAGCCGCAGTAGACGGCGATCGGGGTGTCGGCGTAGGCGGCGAAGCGGGCGCGCAGGTCCTCGGCGGAGCGGAAATGTCCGGTGCTGTCCAGGTTTTCGGTGGTGGGGGCGCTCAACGCGCCGGGGATGTGGCCGGCGCGTGGGTCGACCGGTTCGACCTCGCCGCGGTAGCGTTCGGCGGCTCTGGCGTCGAGGAGCGTGCCGGACCAGGCGGCGGCCGCGTCGGCGTCGATGACGGGCAGCGCGCCGGGGCGCACGATCAGGTCGCCGGGGGCCGGGTCGGGTTCGGCGCCGGTCGCCAGGTCGCCGCCTGCCGCGATCCACGCGGGCAGGCCACCGTCGAGCAGGCGGACGTTCTCGACGCCGGCCCAGCGCAGCAGCCACCAGGCCCGCGCGGCGGACATTCCGCCGGTCGCGTCGTAGACCACCACGGGTTCGCCCTCGCCGAGTCCCCAACTGCGCGCGCACTTCTCGAAGGTTCCGGGATCGGGCAGGGGGTGCCGCCCGCGCGCCGGCGAGGGGGCGGCGGCCAGTTCGGTCTCCATGTCGACGAACACCGCGCCGGGAATGTGCCCGTCCAGATAGTGCTGCGGACCGTCCGGATCACCCAGCGCCCACCGCACATCGAGCAGATGAATCCTGTTGTCCGCCAGTTCCTCCCGAAGTT
>NZ_JARWOJ010000128.1 GCF_029868625.1 Nocardia neocaledoniensis
GGACGACGAGGTCGAACAGGTGCGACGGCTCTTCGAGCGCACGCTGCTGGACTGGCCCCGAGCCTGAGCCCGGGCCGGCGCCGGGGCCGGCCCGCCCCGTGAGGACAAAGAAAACAGGAGGCCGCCATATTTACCCGGGCCACGCTACCCCGGCGGGCTGGCCGACAACGGCGGAACCCACCGCCGCCCCCCCCCTTGTGGGGGGGGGGGCCGGGCGTGGTTCCGCGCCGCTAGTGGCTGGCGACCTTGCGGTACTGCAGCAGCGCGGCGGGCATCGCGGTCGCCAGGATGACCACCGAGCAGATCACCGCGTACAGGATGCAGTTGTCGGCCGCCCAGCCGGTGGCGGGCGCGAACGACGGCGGGGCGTCGTTGTCGAACAGCTTGCGACCGGCCGCCGACACCGCGGTGATCGGATTCCATTCCGCGATGGTGCGCAGCGGGCCGGGCAGGGTCTCGGCGGAGATGAACGCCGAGGAGATGAACGACAGCGGGAACATCCAGATCAGGCCCGCGCTCTGCGCGACCTCGACCGTCGGCGAGATCAACCCGGTCAGCGCGCCCACCCAGGACATCGCGAAGGCGAACAGCAGGATGATGGCGAACGCCAGCGCGGCGTCGGCCAGACTGCCGTGGATGCGCCAGCCCACGATGTAGCCGCAGATCACCATCACGCCCAGGCTCAGAATGTTGACGACGAGGTCGGACAGCGTGCGCCCCATCAGCACGGCCAGCCGCGACATCGGCAGCGTCCGCATCCGGTCGATGATGCCCTTCTGCAGGTCACCGGCCAGGCCGACGGTGGTGAAGGCGGCGTTGAACGCCACCGTCTGGGTGAAGATGCCCGCCAGCAGGAACTCGCGGTACTGATCGCCGCCGAGGGACGCGCCGAAGATGTAGGCGAACAGGAACACGAACATCAACGGCTGGATCGTCGCGGTGACCAGCAGCGTCGGCACCCGCAGGATGGTCAGCAGGTTGCGGTGCGCCACGATCGCGCTGTCGCGCAGGAACCTGGCGCGCGGCTGGGCTCCCTCCGGAGCGGCGGGCCGCGGTGTACTCGCCGGGATCGGCATATCGCGGGTGTCGGGATCTTCCGCGACGTCCGGTGCCACGCTCACGACAGAATCTCCTCTTGCACATCGTCGGTTTCGGGCTCGACGGCCGGTTCGGCCGGGGTGCCGGTGAGGGACAGGAACACGTCGTCGAGGGTGGGCCGGACGACGACGGCGTCGACGACGCACACGCCCGCGTCGTCGAGGCGGCGCAGCGCCTCGACCATGGTGCGCGAACCGTTGCCGACCACCACGGACACTTCGTCGCTGCCCGGTTCGTGGATGGGTTCGCCGAGACCGACCTGTCCGAGCACCGAGATCGCCGGCGCGGAGTCCTGCCCGGCCGCCAGGGTGACGGTGAGCCGGTCGCCACCGATCGAGGTCTTGAGCTCGTCGGCCGAGCCGCGCGCGATCACGGTGCCCTTGTCGATCACCGTGATCCGGTCGGCGAGCAGGTCGGCTTCCTCGAGGTACTGGGTGGTCAGCAGCACGGTGGTGCCGTCGTCGACGAGCTCACCGATCACCTGCCACATGTCCAGCCGACCACGCGGGTCCAGGCCGGTGGTCGGCTCGTCGAGCACGACCACCGGCGGCCGCGCGACCAGCGCGCCCGCCAGGTCGAGCCGGCGCGCCATGCCCCCGGAATAGGTCCCGGCCCTGCGGCCCGCCGCATGGTCGAGGCCGAGCGCGGTGAGCAACTGCTCGGCCCGCTCGACCGCCTGCTTGCGGGACATGCCGTACAGGCGGGCCACCATCCGCAGGTTCTCGTAGCCGGTCAGGTTCGCGTCGACCGCCGCGTACTGGCCGGACAGGCCGATCCTGGTCCGCGCGGTGGCCGGGTCGGCCAGCACGTCGATCCCGGCGACCCGGACCGAGCCGGCGTCGGGGCGCAACAGCGTGGTGACGATCCGCACGGTCGTCGTCTTGCCCGCGCCATTGGGCCCCAGCAGGCCGAGCACGGTGCCCGCCGGGATCTCCAGGTCGATCTCCTTCAGTACCCGCACCTTGCCGTAACTCTTGGCGAGGCCGCGTACTTCTACCGCCAAACTCACGGACGCATCTCCTTCTGGCCGCCGCCGCACACGGTGATCTCCGGGACGGCGTCGAGGTGGCGATGCAGCACGGGGCCGATCACCGCCAGCGATTCCGGCGTCGTCATCGCCGCGTGCCTGCAGGGCAGGTCGTGGTTGTGGATGTTGCCGGTGACGAACGGCTGCCACGCCTCGGCCCGGCGGGCCGGATCGGCGGCGTTGATCTCGTCCGCCGCTGCGGTGAAGAACAGCAGATCACCGTCGAAGGTGCGGGGCCGGAACCGGTTCGCCATCACCGTGCCGTCGGCGTAGCCGGTGTAGAGCCGTTCGAGGTTCTCGACCGAGAGCGCGGCGAACGGGCCCGGCTGTGCCCGCAACAGATCCGCCGCTTCGTGCAGGTCGATGTCGGCGGGCACCGGTGCCCCGCCGAGGACGTCGGCGCCGAACTCGCCGAGGATGTCGGCGACGCTGGGCATCGAGGTGTCGAGCCAGCGGTCACCGAGCTGGTAGCTGTCCAGCATGGCCAGCAGGGCGACGTCCTCCCCCGCGTCCTGCAGCTGCACCGCCACCTCCTGCGCGATCAGGCCGCCGAGCGACCAGCCGAGCAGGTGGTAGGGACCGTGCGGCTGGATCGACTTGATATGAGCCACATAGTGTCCGGCGGCTTCGGGGATGGAGGTAAAGCGTTCGTCGCCGGAGACGTGGGGGGCCTGCAGGCCGTACACCGGGCGCCCCGGCGCCAGGTGTGCGAGCAGTCCCGCGTAGCACCAGGACAGGCCGATCGCCGGGTGCACGCAGAACAGCGGGGTGTCGTGCGGGCCGGTGGACGGCCGGATCGGAAGGACCGGTCCGGTGGCCGCCGCCATCGCCGCACTCACGTCGGCCCCGTCGAGGCGGGCCGCGATCGCGGCCGGGGTCGCGTCGCCGAACATCAGCTGGACCGGCATGTCGTAGCCCTGCTCGCGCAGCGCCGCGACGACCTTGGTGGCCAGCAGCGAGTTGCCGCCGAGTTCGAAGAACCCGTCGTCGGCGCCGACCCGTTCCACCCCGAGCACCTCGGCGAAGACCGCGCACAGCGCCACCTCGGCCGCGGTCACCGGCGCGCGGTAGCCCTCGGTCGCGGTGAAGACCGGTTCGGGCAGCCTGGCCCGGTCGAGCTTGCCGACCGGGTTCAGCGGCACCTCGTCGAGCAGCATGACCGACTGCGGGACCATGTAGTTCGGCACGTGCGCACCGACGTGGTCGAGCAGTTCCCGCACCGTCGGCGCGAGGCCTGCCCGCGCCTTCACGTACGAGACCAGTGCCGTCGCGCCCGCGGTGGTCTTGTGCCCGATGGTGAGCGCGAACTCGACATCGGGGTGGCGGCCGAACGCGACGTCGATCTCGCCGAGTTCGATGCGGAATCCGCGCACCTTCACCTGATGGTCGGTGCGGCCGACGTACTCCACGTCCAGCGCCGACTTCGCGCCGTCGCGCCAGCGCACCAGGTCGCCCGTGCGGTACATCCGTTCGCCCGGCGCGCCATAGGGATTGGCGACGAACCGCTGGGCGGTCAGCCCCGGCCGGTTGTGGTAGCCGCGAGCCAGCGCCGAACCGGCGAGCTGCAGTTCGCCGGTGACCCCGATCGGGGTCGGATGCAGGCGCCGGTCGAGCACGGTGGCCGCGACGCCGCGGATGGGGCCGCCGATGGTGATCGGCCCCTGCGGGCTCATCGGCTGCGGCATCAGCGTGACGATGGTGGTCTCGGTGGGCCCGTACACGTTGTAGAAGTTGCGGCCGGGCGCCCACCGCGCCAGCAGATCCGGCGGCAGCGCCTCACCGCCGACGAGCACGTGCGCCAGCGAGTGCACCCCGGTCGGGTCGACGGTGCCGAGCGCCGCGGTGGTGACGAAGGCATGCGTGATTCGCTCGCGGATGTAGAGCTGCCGCAGTTCCTCGCCACCGACGATCCCGGTCGGCGCGATCACCAGTGTCGCGGCGCCGCCGAGCGCGAACAGGATGTCGAGCATGGCGCCGTCGAAACTCGGGGTGGCGAAGTGCAGGATCCGGCTGCCCGGGCGCACGTCGTAGCGGTCGGCGCACTCGGCGGCGAAGTTCGAGATGCCACCGTGGGTGACGACCACGCCCTTCGGGGTGCCGGTGGAGCCGGAGGTGTAGACGATGTAGGCCGGGTTGGCCACCCGCAGCGGCCGGATCCGGTCCGCGTCGGTGATCGGCGCGTCGTCGGTGCCGAGCACGGTGGCGCGGGTCTGCGGGTCGTCCAGGACCAGCCAGCGGCAGTCGCCGGGCAGCCGGTCGCGGTGCGCGAGCAGGGTGAGCCCGACCGCCGCGCCGGAGTCGGTGAGCATGTGGCTGATCCGCTGGGCGGGGTAGTTCGGGTCGACCGGCACGAACGCCGCACCGGCCTTGGCGACGGCGAGCATCGTCGCCACCGACTCCACCGAACGCGGAATGCCGAGGGCCACCAGGCTTTCCGGCCCGATACCCTGCCCGATGAGGACCCGGGCCAGCCGGTTGGTCCAGCGGTCGAGGGCGTCGTAGGTGACGACGGTGTCGCCGGAACTCAGCGCCACCCCGTCCCTGGCCCTGGCCACCGCCGCGTCGAACACCGCGGGGAAGGCGACCGGGACGTCGGCGCGGGCGCCGTGCACCGGTGCCAGCGCGGTCCATTCGACGGCGTCGAGCAGCGCGAGATCGCCCACGGCCGTGTTCGGGTCGGCCGCGACCGCGGTGAGCAGCCGCACCAGGCGGTCACCCAGCCTGCGCGCGGTGACCTCGTCGAACAGGTCGGCCGCGTAGTTCACCGACAGCCCGATCCCGTCGCCGACGCGCTCGGTGGTCTGGGTCTCGGTGAACGTGAACTGCAGATCGAACTTGGCGATCCCGGCGTCAGCGTCGACCGCCTCGATGCGCAGGCCGGGCAGTTCCAACATCCGCACCGGGGTGTTGCGGACCGACAGCATCACCTGGAACAGCGGGTGATGCGACTGCGAGCGCGCCGGGTTGAGCACCTCGACCAGCCGCTCGAACGGCATGTCGGCATTGGCGAAGGCGTCCAGATCGCGGTCGCGGACCGAGCGCAGCAGGTCGACGAAGGCGCGCTCGTCGCTCACCTCGGTGCGCAGCACCAGGGTGTTGACGAACATGCCGATCATCGAGTCGAGCGCCGGGTGGCCACGGCCCGCGGTCGCGGTGCCGACGGCGATGTCGTCGTCGCCGGTGACCCGGTGCAGCAGCACCGCCAGCGCCGCGTGCAACACCATGAACATGCTGACGTTGTTCGCCGTGGCGATCCCGCGCAGCGCGCGGTGGGTGGCCGCGTCGACCACGCAGTCCACGGTGCCGCCACGGTAGGAGGGCACCGGGGGACGCGGCCGGTCGGCCGGGACGGTGATCAGTTCGGGCAGCCCGTCGAGCACGCCGCGCCAATGCGCGAGTTGCTTGCTGATCAGCGAGTCCGGGTCGTCCTCGGTACCGAGGAGTTCCTGCTGCCACAGGGTGTAGTCGGTGTACTGGATCTCCGGGACCAGCTCACCGAACTCCTCGCCCGCCCTGATCCCGCGGTAGGCGGCGGCCACCTCGGCCGCGAGCGGTTCCAGCGACCAGCCGTCCATCGCGATGTGGTGCACGACCAGGACCAGCACGTGCTCCTTGGATCCCGCGACGGCCAGCTTGGCCTGCGCGGGCACCGGGAGCCCGGTGTGGTCGACGGTGATCAGGGCCGCCCGCATCGGCACCGAGGACGACAGGTCGAAGCCCGGCGTCACGAAGCGGGTGACAGCGCCGTCCACGTCGTCCGGCGTCGCCGTCGCGTGGAACAGCGTGACCGCGCCGATCTCGGGGTCGAGCACGAGCTGTTCCGGCTCGCCCGCGCTCTCGGGGAACACCGTGCGCAGCGTCTCGTGCCGACGTTGCACCGCGTGCAAAGCGGCAATGAGCGCATCCAGGTCGATCGGCCCGTGCAGGCGCAACACGACCGGGATGTTGTAGGCGCCCGCCGACTGGCTCTCCCCCTCGGCGCCGGCGTTGAACCGGTTGAGGAACCAGAGCCTGCGCTGCGCCGCGGACAGCGGGATCCGTTCCGGACGATCGCGCCGCACCAGGTCGGGGCGGCGCTCGTCACCGGAGGGGCCCGCATCGATGAGCGCGGCCAGTTCCTCGACGGTCGGTGACGCGAACACGGTCCGCACCTCGAGCCGCACGGTACTGGCCGCGGCCAGCCGCGCGACCAGCTGCGTGGCCAGCAGCGAGTTGCCGCCGATGTCGAAGAAGCTGTCGGTGGCCGAGATCTCACTGCCACCGACCAGGTCGGCGAAGACCTGGGCGACCAGACGCTCGGACGCGGTCTGCGGCGCCCGGCCCGCGGTGGCGGTGAACTCGGGCTCCGGGAGGGCCGAGCGATCGAGCTTGCCGACCGGGGTGAGCGGAACCCGGTCGATCAGGTTCAGCGAGGCGGGCACCATGTGCCCGGCGAGGCGGGCCACGGCCCGCGCGCGCACCGCGGCCAGCTCGGCCGGGTCGGTGCCGTCGGCCAGCTGGACCCAGGCGACGATGCGGTCATCGCCGGCGATCCGGCGGACCTCGGTGTGGGCGAAGCGGACCGCGGGGTGGCTGCCGAGCACGGCGCTGATCTCGCCGAGCTCGATCCGGAAGCCACGGACCTTGACCTGGTGGTCGCTGCGGCCCAGGTATTCGATCTCGCCGTCGGCGGTCCACCGCACGACGTCGCCGGTCCGGTACATCCGGCTGCCGGCGGGACCGCACGGGTCGGCGACGAAGCGACCGGCGGTGAGGCCGAAGCGTTCGTGGTAGCCCTGCGCGATGCCCGCGCCGCCGAGATACAGCTCCCCCGGCACCCCCGTGACGACCGGCCGCAAGCGCTCGTCGAGCACCAGCACCCGCGCTCCGCGCACCGGCGTGCCGATGGTCACCGGCACCCCGACTCGTAGCCGCGACATCGCCGCGATGACGGTGAATTCCGTGGGACCGTAGGCGTTGACGAACCGCCGACCGGGCGCCCAGTTCTCCACCAGGTCCGGCGGGACCGCCTCGCCACCGGCCATGAGACCACGCAGGTGCGGCAGCGGCCAGCGGCCCGCGTCGATGGAGGCCAGCACCGCCGGGGTGAGGAAGGTGTGGGTGATGTCCTCTCGCTCCAGCAGGGCACCGAGTTCGTCGCCGCCGTAGACGTCGATCGGGCCGATGACCATCTCGGCGCCGGACCAGACCGCGAGCAGCAGGTCGAGGACCGACACGTCGAAGCTGGGCGTGGAGAAGAAGAACGTGCGGGCGAAGCGGTCCAGGCCCATCCGCTCCTGCAGGTCGACCGCGAGGCTCACCAGGCCACCGTGGGTGACGGTGACGCCCTTGGGCAGACCGGTGGAACCCGAGGTGTAGATCTGATAGGCCAGGTCGGCCGGCCGGATCGGGCGGATCCGCTCGGCGTCGGTGATCGGCGCGCCGTCGTAGGAGGCCAGCTCGGCCAGCAGGTCCTCGTCGTCGACGAGCAGCCACTGGGTGTCGAGCTCGCCCGCCGCCGAGCGCAACGCCTCGGCATCGGCCCTGGTGGTGAGCACAGCACTGGCCCCGGAGTCGGTGAGCATGTGCCGCACCCGATCCGCGGGGTAGCGCGGGTCGACCGGGACGAACGCGCCGCCGCTGGCCGCGACACCGAAGATCGCCAGCGCGCACTCGAGGCCACGGGTCAGACCGACGGCGACGCGGTCGCCGGTGCCGATACCGCGGGCGATGAGCGCGCGACCGAGCTGATGCGACCGGACGCCGACCTCGGCGTAGTCGAGCTCACCCACCGCCCCGGCGACACTGCCACCCTCGAACCAGCGCAGCGCGGGCCGGTGCGCGAACTTGGTCGCGGCCCGTTCGATGATGTCGGCCAGTACCACCGGCGTCACCACGGCCGGACCGAGCGCCGGGACCAGCGCGCGGTGTTCGGCCACGGTCAGCGGCTCTATCTCGGACACCAGCTGCCGCGGATCGGCGGTCACCTGGAGCAGGATCTGCTGGAAGCGGACGGCGATGGTCTCGATGGTGGCGGCGTCGAACAGTTCCGTCGCGTAGACGAACTCGAAACGGTGCCGGTCGCCGTCCGGCGAGACCCGCAGTTCGAGATCGAACTTGGCGCGGGCGATGTCGAGCTCCTCCGCGGCCAGCCGCAGGCCCGGCAGTTCCAGCTCGGGCGCGCCCTCGTCCTGCATGCTCAGCGCGACCTGGAACAGCGGGTGCCGGTTGGCCGCCCTGCTGTCGCGGCCGAGCGCGTCGACGACGCGTTCGAACGGCAGATCGGAGTTGGCGATCGCGGCGAGTTCGTCGTCGCGGTCGGCATGCAGCAGGTCGACGAAGCTGCGGCCGGGGTCGACGTCGGAGCGCAGCACGAGCGTGTTGACGAACATGCCGACCAGGTCGTCGAGCTGGATGTCGGTCCGCCCGGCGACCGGCGTACCGAGCGGGATGTCGCGGCCGCCGGTGACGCTGCGCAGCAGCACCGCCAGCGCCGAGCGCACCACCATGAACAGGCTGACGCCGGTCTCGGCCGCCAGTTCCCGCATCGCGTGCTGCAGCGGCGCCGAGATCTCGCACCGCACGCTGCCCGCCTCGCCCGTCGGCTCGGCCGGACGTGGCCGGTCGAACGGCAGCGGCAACTCGTCGGGCAGCTCGGCCAGTGCCTCGCGCCAGTGCGCGAGCTGGGTGGCGGCGATGCTGTCCGGGTCGTCCTCGGCACCGAGGACTTCGCGCTGCCAGAGGCTGAAGTCGGCGTACTGCACCGGCAGCGGCGCCCGGTCCGGTGCCGCTCCGCCGCAACGGGCGACGTAGGACAGTGCCAGATCGCGGGTGAGCGGGCCGAGCGACCAGCCGTCGGCGGCGATGTGGTGCAGGACGACGCCGAGCAGGTGCTCACCGGGCGCCACGCGCAACAGCTCGGCGCGCAGCGGGGTCTGCGTGGTGAGGTCGAATCCCTGCCGCGCCAGGGCGGTCAGGGCGTCGCGGGCCCGGTCGGGATCGCTGTCGACGACCTCGACGGCGGGCACGTTCCCCGGCACGGGCAGCACGACCTGCTGGGGACCGGACAGGTCCTCCGGGAACACCGTGCGCAACACCTCGTGCCGCTCCACCAGGTCGGCGAGGGCGGCGCGCAGGGCCGAGACGTTCAGATCTCCGCCGATTCGCAAGACGAATGCGATGTTGTAGGCGCTCGATTCGGGGGACAATCGGTTGAGGAACCACAGCCGCTGCTGCGGCAGCGACAGTGGTATGCGTCCCGGGCGTGGGGTGTGTACCGCCAGCGCCACCCGCTGCGTCCGGGGCGCTTCCGTGATCAGCTGGGCGATCCCGGCCACGGTCGGCGCCTCGAAGATCTGCCGGACCGGCAGGTCGACACTGAAGTCCGCGTGCAGTGCGGCGGCCAGCCTGGTCGCCAGCAGCGAGTTGCCGCCGATCTCGAAGAAGCTGTCCTCCGCGCCCGGCACCGGGCGGCCCAGGATCTCGGTGAACACCGCAGCGACACGCATCTCGAGATGCGTGCGTGGCGCCCTCGTCGCGGTGGACACAGTGAATTCCGGTGCGGGCAGCGCCTTCCGGTCCAGCTTGCCGGCCGGGGTCACCGGCATCCGGTCGAGCACGGCGATCGCGGCGGGCACCATGTAGCCGGGCAATCTGCCGCGCGCGGTGTCGAGGACGGCGGCCGGTTCGACCGGCCGATCGGCGGTCACGTACGAGGCGAGTCGCTGCTGACCCTGGTCGTCGACGTGCACGACGGTCAGCGCCGAGCGCACCCCCGGGTGTTCGCGCAGCACGTGGTCGATCTCGCGCAGCTCGATACGGAAGCCGCGGATCTTGATCTGGTCGTCGGCGCGGCCGAGGAAGCGCAGCCTGCCGGTGGCGTCGGAGACCACGAGATCGCCCGTGCGGTACATCCGTTCGCCGACCCGGCCGTGCGGATTGGCGACGAAGCGCTGCGCGGTCAGGCCGGTCTTGCCGAGGTAACCGCGGGCCAGACCCGGCCCGGAGACATACAGTTCGCCCGGCGTGCCCGGCGGCGTCGGCCGCAGCCGGGCGTCGAGCACGAACAGCCGCATGCCGCGCACCGGCGCGCCCAGCGGCACCGGCTCCCCCGCCACCATGGCGGCGCTGGCGGTGACCGCGACGGTCGCCTCCGAGGGGCCGTACATGTTGTGCATCCGGTACTTCGTCGCCCAGGCGGCGACCAGCTCGTCCGAGCAGGCCTCACCGCCGACGATCACCGTGCCCAGCTCGGGGAACTCGCCCGCGGGCACCGTCGCCAACGCGGCCGGGGTGATGAAGGCGTGGGTGATCCGCTCCGAGCGCAGGAACGCGGCCAGTTCCGCGCCGCCGTACAGGTCGGCCGGGGCGACCACGATGGTGGCCCCCGCGGCGAAACCGAGCAGCAGTTCCAGCACCGAGGCGTCGAAACTCGGCGACGAGAAGTGCATGGTCCGCGCGGCATCGGTGACCTTGAACAGCTGGGTCTGCTCGCTGGCGAGCGAGGCGATGCCCGCATGGGTGACGACGACGGCCTTCGGTGTCCCGGTGGAGCCCGAGGTGTAGATCAGGTAGGCGGGCTGCCCCGGCCGCATCGGATGCCTGCGGTCAGTGTCGGTGACCGGTGTCGCCGAGCGGCGCGCGCAGTCGGATTCGAAGTCGGCGGTGCCGAACACCAGCCATTCCGGCGCCCTGCGGTGCTTGCCGGTGGTGGTGGGCAGGGCGGCGAGGTGCTCGGGCAGGGTGAGCCCGAGGATCGCGCCGGAATCGCCGATCATGTGCGCGATGCGCTCGGCCGGGTAGGCGGGGTCGACCGGCACGTAGGCGGCGCCGGACTTGGCCACCGCCCAGATGGCCACGATGGACTCGAGGCTGCGTGGCAACGCCACCGCGACCACCGTCTCGGGGCCCGCGCCGTGCGCGATGAGGCTGCGCGCCACCCGGTTCGAGCGTTCGTCGAGCTCGCGATAGGTGGTGTCGAAGCCGAGATAGCGCACGGCGACCGAGTCGGGGAGCCGCTGCGCGGTGTCGCCGAGCAGGCGGGCCAGGGTTCCGGCCGGTTCGGCGGGGGCGCCGGCGACCGGCACCAGCCGGGCGATCTCGCGCCGGTCGAGCAGGTTCAGGTCACCCGTCGGCGCGGTCGGGTCGGCCACCGCCGCGGCGAGCAGCGCGGTGAACCGGCGGGCGATCGCCTCGACCGTGCCGCGATCGAATACGTCGGTGGCGAAGCCGAATTCGGCGTGCAGCGGTCCGTCGTCGTGGTTGTCGCGGACCTCGAGCTGCAGGTCGAACTTGGCGACGCCCGCCTCGATCGGCACCAGCTCGGCGGTGACACCGGGCAGTTCGACGCGCAGGTCGGGGGTGCGGTCGTAGGACAGCATCACCTGGAACAGCGGGTGCCGCGCGGTCGAGCGGTCCGGGTTCACCAGGTCGACGAGCCGCTCGAACGGCACGTCGGGGTTGGCGAACGCGTCGAGGTCGGTCTCGCGGACCAGGTCGAGCATCCGGTCGAAGCCTGCGCTGAGGTCGACCTCGGTGCGCAGCACCAGCGTGTTGACGAACATGCCGACGAGTTCGTCCAGCGCCGGGTCGGAGCGGCCCGCGATGGGGGTACCGATCGTGACGTCGCCGCCGGCGCACAGGCGGGACAGCAGCGTCGCCAGGGTGGCGTGCAGCACCATGAACATGCTGACCCCGTGACTGGTGGCGAGCTCCCCCGCGGCCCGGCGCAGCTCGGCGTCGATGGTGAATTCGACGGTGTCGCCGCGGGTCCCGCGCTGCAGCGGCCGCGGCCGGTCCAGCGGCAGATCGAGCTGATCGGGCAGCCCGGCCAGGGTGTCGCGCCAGTGGCCGAGCTGTTTGCCCAGCGGCGCGTCGGGGTCGGTCTCCTCGCCGAGCAGCGCGCGCTGCCACAGCGCGAAGTCCGCGTACTGCACCGGCAGCGGCGTCCACGCGGGTGCGGTGCCCTCGGCGCGGGCGGCGACGGCCACCATGAGGTCGCGCGCCAGCGGAGCGACCGACCAGCCGTCTCCGCTGATGTGGTGCAGCACGACCAGCAGCAGGTGATCCTCGGCGCCGATCCGGTACAGGGCCACCCGCAGCGGGGTCTGCGTGCGCAGGTCGAAGCCGCGGCCGGTGACCTCGCCGATGAGGTCGGTGAGGTCGGCGGCGGCCACGTCGATCGGCGCCAGGTCCGGTTCCACCGCGGCGGCCGGATGGATCAGCTGATAGGCGCCGTCCGGTCCCTCGGGGAAGCTGGTGCGCAGGCTCTCGTGCCGCTCGAGGACGTCGCGCAGGCCCGCCCGCAGTGCCGCCAGATCGAGCCGGCCGGTCAGGCGCAGGGCCAGCGGCATGTTGTAGGCGGCGGCGTGTTCGGCGAACCGGTTGAGGATCCACAGCCGCTGCTGGGCCAGCGACAGCGGCACCCGCTCGGGGCGCACCGCGGGAACCAGTTTGGGCGTGGGTGTTTCGGACCGGTGGGTGCTGAGGTACCCGGCGAGCGCGGCGATGGTCGAGGCCTCGAACAGCTCGCGGATGGTGAGGTTCGCGTCGAGGATGGTGTTGATGCGCGCGACCGCGCGGGCGGCGACGAGCGAGTTGCCACCGAGGTCGAAGAAGCTGTCCTCCACGCCGATCGCGGTGCCGTCCAGGGCGAGGACCTCGGTGAAGATCTCGGCGAGCGCGCATTCCAGCTCGGTCTGCGGCGCGGCGGCGCCGGTGGTGACCCGGATGCCGATCTCGGGTTCGGGCAGCGCCTTCCGGTCGACCTTGCCGTTGGCACTGAGCGGCAGCTCGTCGAGCACGACCAGCGCCGAGGGGACCATGTAGGACGGCAGCCCACGGCGCAGGGCCGAGAGCAGCGCGGCGGGTTCGGGCGCGGGCGCGCCCGGTGCGGCGACCACGTAGGCCACGAGTTCGTCGTCACCGGTGCGGCCGGTCCTGGCGACGCACACCGCGCGGGCGATGCCGTCCTGGGCCAGCAGCGCGGACTCGATCTCGCCGAGTTCGATGCGCAGCCCACGGACCTTCACCTGGAAGTCGGTGCGCCCCAGGTACTCCAGGATGCCGCCGTCGAGCTGCCAGCGCGCCAGGTCACCGGTGCGGTACATGCGCTGCCCCGGGGTGAACGGGTTGGCGACGAACCGGTCGGCGGTCAGGTCGGGACGGCCGAGGTACCCGCGCGCGAGTTGCGCGCCGGCCAGGTAGAGCTCACCGACGACACCGGGTGGCACGGGCCGCAGCTGCGGGTCGAGGACATAGGTCTGGGTGTTCCAGACCGGGGAGCCGATCGGGACCGTGGTGGCCTCGGCCGAACAGGGCCAGTAGGTGACGTCGACCGCGGCCTCGGTGGGGCCGTACAGGTTGTGCAGCTCAGGACCGCCGTCGGGACCGTGCAGCGCGGCGTGGAAGTCGGCGACGGTGGCGCTGGGCAGCGCCTCGCCACTGCAGAACACCCGGCGCAGCCCGGCCCCGCCCGCGACCCGCGGATCGGTGACGAACAGCGACAGCATGGACGGCACGAAATGCGCGGTGGTGACGGACTTCTCGGTGATGATCCGGGCCAGATAGGCCGGATCGCGGTGCCCGCCGGGCGCGGCGATCACCAGGCGGGCGCCCACCTGCAGCGGCCAGAAGAACTCCCAGACCGACACGTCGAAGGTGGCGGGGGTCTTCTGCAGGACAGCGTCGGTGCGGTCGAGCGGATACTCGGCCTGCATCCACCGCAACCGGTTGACGATCGCCGCGTGGGTGACGCCGACACCCTTGGGCTTGCCCGTCGACCCGGAGGTGAAGATGACGTAGGCCAGCTGCTCGGGGCGCAGCGGAGCGCGCCGATCGGCGTCGGTGAGCGGGCCAGCGTCGCGGCCACTCACATCGAGGGTGTCGAGATCCAGCCGCGGCACCCCGGCGGGCAGGCGCACCTGGTCGCGGTCGGCGGTGAGCACGCACACCGGGCGCGCCTGCGACACGACCGCCTCGATGCGGTCGGCCGGGTGCTCGGGGTCCAGCGGCAGATAGGCGGCTCCGGTGGCCAGCACCGCGTACATGCCCACGACCAGCTCGACGCTGCGGTGCAGGCACACCCCGACGGTGGTCTCCGGGCCGGCGCCGCGGGCGACGAGTTCGCGGGCGAGCTGGTTCACCCGGCGGTCGAGTTCGGCGTATTCCACGACGCTGTCGCCGAATTCGAGCGCGACGGCGCCCGGGCCGCGACGCACCTGGTCGGTGAACAGCGAGACCAGGGTGCCGGTCGGGACCGGCATCTCGGTGGCGTTCCACTCCCGCAGCACCGTCGCGCGTTCGGCCTCGGTGATCGCGGCCAGCGCGCGGGTGGGCGTGGTGGGATCGGCGGCCAGGAAGCGGGCGAGGAAGTCGAGGTAGCGGCCGTGATGCGCGGCCACCTCGGCTTCGCCGTAGAGCTTCGGGTTGGCCTCGAAGTCGAGCTGGATGCGCCCGCCGTCGCCGTTGTAGATGTTGATCGAGAGGTCCTCGACCGGCCCGGTCGCCAGCACGTGCAGCTGGCCGGCGATGTCACCGAACTTCAGCTCGTCGTGGAACAGCATGATGTTGACCATCGGCCCGAAGAAGCCGCGCGCGTCGCGGGAGTAGCCGCAGTCGCGGCGGATGTCGTCGGAGCGGTAGCGCTGGTGCCGTAGCGCGCCGGTGATCTGCAGTTCGGTCTGGCGCACCACGTCGGCGACGGTGGTGTCGTCGTCGAAGCGCAGGCGCAGCGGGACCACGTTCGACACCACGCCCGCCGAGCGGCGCAGCGCCACGGTGGTGCGCGCCGAAACCGGCAGGCTCAGTACGACATCCGGGTCACCGGTGACGGTCCGCACGTAGGCGGCGAGCGCGGCGACGATGAGCGCGGAGTTGGCCGAGCCGTGCGTGGTGATCGCCTCGGTGAGCAGCGTGTCGAGGTCGGGGTCGAGCACCGCGGTGGCGCGATGACGTCCCGGATCGTGGGTGTCGCCGGTGGCGGTGACCGAGGACAGCGTCATCGGCTCGCCGACGCCGTCGAGCTGCGCCATCCAGTACTCGCGGTCGGCCAGGAAGCGGCTGGATTCGCGGTAGCGGGACTCGTCGGCGTAGAGGTCGACGAGCGCGGCGGCCCGGGAGACCGACGGTTCGCGCTGTTCGCCGACGGCGGTGTAGATCTCGGCGGTCCGCGAGAGCGCGTTCATCGCGCCGTACCCGTCGATCACGATGTGGTGACCGCGCTCGTACCAGAACCAGTCCTTGTCACCGATTCGCAACACGACATTGACGGTGAGCGGCTCGTGCTCCATGTCGATGGGCGTGCTGGCGTGGTCGTTCATCCAGCGCAGCGCGGCCGCGCGCGGGTCGGGCTCACCGCGCAGGTCGATGCGCGCCCAGCCCGGCCGCCAGCCCAGGTCGACCCGCTGGTGCGGGACGCCGTCGATCTCGAGAAGACGCACGTGTCCCACTTGTGATTCCGCGCCGTAGCGTTCGACCGCGTACAGCAGCCGGCCGACGTCGAGATCACCGTGCAGCTCGACGTAATGGGCGATGGTGAGCGGGATATCGGGCCTGATCCGTTGCGCGTACCACAAGGCCGTCTGACCGGGCGAGAGAGCGAACGGCTGGCCCGAATCGTCGTCGGTGACGCTGGAGCTGACGCGGTCGGTGGCCAATGAACTCATCAAGCACTCCGTTCTGCCTTGTGTCGCAACTCCCCGAGCAGCGCCCGGGCACACGACGGCCCAGGGCGTGGCTATCCACGCCCATTGATTCGGAGTACTGGGGCAGCCGGATGGCTACCGATGTGGATTTGTTTCGAGCGCTGTGGATCGGACCCCTATGACGGCGACTTTCGGCCGCTTCCCCCGGGTTGAAACAAACCGCTTATTCAGAATTCGGCGAGCTTCGCGAAACCTGCGCCTGATTCACTCGGCGACGCCGGAAAAACGTCAGCGCCACGCCGATCGCGGTCAGGATAACGGACGCCACTTCGGGCGCCGCGCCGATCCGTGTCGCGATCGTCGCCGTGTCGCGCAATGGTAGCTGGGCGACCAGCGCGGCGGGGTCGAGTTGCCGGGTTCGCTGTGTGAGCGTGCCGTCCGCGGTGATGATTCCGCTGACCCCGGTGGTTGCCGCGACCACGAGAGCGCGGCCGTGTTCGACCGCCCTGACCCGGGACATCGCGAGTTGCTGGTAGGTCATCTCGCTCAGCCCGAAGGTCGCGTTGTTCGTCGGCACGGTGAGCAATTGAGCGCCCGAGTCCATCGATTGCCGGAACGCCCGATCGAACGCGACCTCGTAACACGTGGCGACACCGATCGGAATTCCGGCGGCCGTTACCGAACCGTCACCATTTCCCGGTACGAAATGTCCGGCTTGGTCGGCGTAGGACGAGAACAACCGAAAGAAACTCCGCATCGGCAAATACTCACCGAAGGGCTGGATGATTTTCTTGTCGTGCCGGTCGCCCGGCCCCGCGGCGCCGTTCCACACCATCACCGAGTTCGTGGTCGTGCGATCACCGTTCACCAGGACTGCGCCGACCAGGATCGGCGCGCCGATCCGCTCCGAGGCCTCGGTGATCTCGGCGGCGGCGTCGGCGTTGCGCAGCGGATCTATATCGGAGGAGTTCTCCGGCCAGATCACCACATCCGGCCGGGCCGCCGCACCGCGGTCGACGGCGGCGGCGAGCTCCTCGGTGCGCCGGACGTGGTTGTCCAGCACGGCGCGCCGCTGCGCGTTGAAATCGAGTCCGAGCCGCGGCACGCTGCCCTGGATCGCGGCGACCGTGATCGACCGGGTGCCTTCGTCCGGGGCGGGCAGCGTCGGCCGGAGGATCACTCCGGCGAGGGGCATGATAGCCACAGTGGCGGCGGCCGTGGCAAATCCGACCCGGGTGGCGCGGTCGCGCACGCGCGGCGCCGGTGTCGCGATCCAGGCGCGCACGCGCAGCCCGAGGGCCGCGAGCGCGGTACCGGTCAGCGCCACCGCGAAGCCGACCAGGGGGGCGCCGCCGTAGGCGGCCAGCGGCAGATACCAGCCGTCGGCCTGGCCGAAAGCGATACGGCCCCAGGGGAATCCGCCGAAGGGGAAGCTCGAGCGCGCCCATTCGGTCGCGGTCCAGGCGAGGGCGACCCAGATCGGCCAGCCGGGCAGCTCCCCCAGCCTGCGGGCCAGCACGCCCCACAGCCCGAAATACACCGCGCAGGTCGTCGAAAGCGCCAGCCAGGGCACCGGCCCCACGTAGATGCCCGTCCACGGCAGCAACGGCACGAAGAACGCCAGCCCGCCGAGCATGCCGTAGCCGAAGCCGCCACGGAGCTTGCCCGGCCCGCGCACGGCCACCGTCAGCAACGCCACGGCCACCGGGGCCAGAAACCACCACGGCCGGGGCGGGAAGCTCGCGAACAACAGCAGCCCGCCCGCGGTCGCGGCGAGCATCCGCCACAGGATCTCGTACCGGCCGGGCCCCGACGCTACGGTCGCGGCGGCCGTGGCGCCGGTCGCCGCGTCCGGGCCGGGTTCGGTGGCGGGATGGATCATTCTGTCGGACTCCATGATTCGTCGCGGGCGGAGACGGCCGGGCACGCCGCCGGTCTTCGCGTCCCCCTCGGGGAGACACGCGGTGGTCGAGAGCCGAGCGCCGGACCGAGGTCCGCCGGCTCCCGCCGTGCGCCCCGGCCACCTGCCCGCGCCGGACGACCGGCGGTCGAGGCGGCGCGGGACATGCCGGTCAGGCCGAGTAGATGGTGACGCCGTCACGCACCGTGCGCAGGCAGGTGGGCAGGTCCGCGCCCGGGTCGAGGCGCGGCAGGCCGGGCACCCGCGAGCGCGGGTCGGTGGACCAGCGCTGGACGGTGTCGGCGGCCGCGGCGACGACGAGCTCACCCGCGTCCCAGACCGCGTAGGAGGCGGGGGCGCCGGGGACCAGGGTGCCCGCGACACCGTCGCGCACCCCGCCCGCCCGCCAGGCGCCGCGGGTGGCGGCGGCGAAGGCGGCGCGCGGGGACAGGCCGTGACCGGGGGTGCGGTGGTGCACCGCCGCCCGGACCTGCTTCCAGGGGTTCAGCGTGGTGACCGGCGCGTCCGAACCGATCGCGAGGGAGACGCCGGCGGCGGCCATGGCGGCGAACGGGTTCAGGGTGGCCGCCCGCTCGGCGCCGAGGCGGGTGGCGTACATGCCGTCCGCGCCGCCCCAGGCCGCGTCGAAGCCGGGCTGCACCGAGGCGATCACCCCGAGCGCGCCGAGCTGCTCGATGGCGGCGGCGTCGGTCATCTCGGCGTGCTCGACCCGGTGCCCGCGCGCGGCGACGGCGGGTCCGCCGAGTTCGGCGGCGACGGCGGCGAATCCGGCGACGACGAGGTCCATGGCGGCGTCACCGATGGCGTGGAAGCCGGCCTGGATGCCCGCCTCCGTGCAGGCCCGCAGGTGCGCGGTGACCGCGTCGCCGTCGAGGAAGTTCTTGCCGCAGCCGCCCGCGTCGGCGTAGGGCTCGCGCAGCAGCGCGGTGTGCGAACCGAGCGAGCCGTCGACGAACAGGTCACCGCCGAGGGCGGCGACGCCGAGTTCCTCGACCAGCGCGCGGGCCTGGCCGGCGGTGCGCACGGCCTCGCCCCAGTACGCGCGTACCTCGACACCGTGCTCGAAGGCGAGCAGTTCCCGCAGGTCGTCGCGACCGGAGATGTCGGGCCCCGCGCATTCGTGCACGGCGACGATACCGTGCGCGGCGGCGGCGTCCAGCGCCGCGGCGCGGGCCCGGTCACGGTGCGCGGCATCGAGTTTCGCCAGGGCGACGGTGCGCACCCGGTGGTGGGCGTCGGCGCGGAGGGGTTCGCCGCGGCGGTATCCCTCGTCGAGGTCCCCGGCCGCGTCGAGCAGGGCCGAGGAGGCCACGGCCGAGTGCGCGTCGACGCGGGCCAGGTAGACGAGCCGACCGGGTCCGGCGGCCTCGTCGAGCTCGGCGACCGTGGGCGGACGCTGCTCGGGCCAGGCCGTGTCGTCCCAGCCCTCACCGATGATCACGCCGTCGGGATGCGCGGTGGCGTGCGCGCGCACCGCGGCGAGCAACTCGGCCAGCGACGCGGCGCCGCGGACATCGAGCCCGATGAGCTGCAGGCCCAGCGCGGTGACGTGCACGTGCGGGTCGACGAACGCCGGCGCGACGAACGCGCCGTCGACGTCGATGATCTCGGCGTCGGGATGCATCGCCCGGCCGGGCGCCTCGGCGCCGAGCCACACCACGGTGCCGTCGGTGACCGCCATCGCGGTCGCGTCCGGGGAGCTGGAACTGTAGAAACGACCGCCGATCAGCAACTGGGTACTCACGGTGACCCAGTCTGCCGTATCGGCCGATCGTCAGGTCGGCAGGGACAGGACGGCGCACACGTCGGCGTCGCGGAGCCCTTCCGGAGTGTGTCCGCCCGCTTCGACGGCGATCAGCTCGAGTCGCCACGCGGCGACCGTGAAATCCGACATGGACTGTCCGGCAGCGGCACTCGCCCTACGCACCGCGTCGGCCAGTTCCGCGCTCACCTCGATGGTGACTTGCTCGGTGGCCATCGGCACACTGTAGACCTTTCACCGCCACGGCGCGGCATCCTGCGGCCTACCCGGTCCGAGCGCGGGCCGAAGGCCGGTGTGGCCGTCGTCGTACCACTGCCCGACGACGTCACCGTCGACCACGTCACCGTCGGCGTCGACCACGACACCGCGGTACGGCGACGGCGCGAAGGAGGGCAGCGGCCCGAAGCGGCGGGTGCCCAGCTTCTCCAACACCGGCCGCAGCAGCGCCCTGGTCGGCGGGAACAGCGCCAGCAGCCCGACGACGCCGGTGACCAGGCCGGGGACGAACAGCAGCACCGAGCCGGTGGCGACGAGCAGGCCGTCGGCGACGGCGCTCTCCGCGGTGACCTCGCCGCGCGCGGCCCGGCGGAACCGGTCGAAGACCCGCCTTCCCTGCGCGCCGAGCAGCAGCAGGCCGGCACCGGAGATCGCGAGCAGCACCACCAGGGCCCAGCCCGCGCCGATCAGCTGGGCGAGGCCGACGAACGCGGCGATCTCGACGACGAGGTAGAGCACGAACAGCAGGGCGGTCATGGCGATCCTTTCGGACGATCTACTCCACTCAACGCGCGAGCGCCCGATTTTTCTCCCGGGCGCGCTCAGCCCCCCGGGCGCACCAGGCCGGTCTCGTAGGCCAGCACCACCGCCTGTACCCGATCCCGCAAGCCGAGCTTGGTCAGCACGCGGCCGACGTGGGTCTTCACGGTCGCCTCCGACAGGAACAGCGCGGCGGCGATCTCGGCGTTGGAGCGGCCCGCCGCGATCTGTTCGAGGACTTCGCGTTCGCGGGCGGTCAGCACGTCGAGGATGCCGGGGTCGCGCAGCCCGGCGGGGTCCTCGGCGACGAGCCGGTCCAGCAGGCGCTTGGTGACCTTCGGGGAGACCACGGCGTCACCCGCGGCGACGCTGCGGATGGCGGAGACGAGGTCCTCGGGCGGGGTGTCCTTGAGCAGGAAGCCGCTGGCTCCGGCGCGCAGCGCGCCGAGGGCGTGTTCGTCCAGGTCGAAGGTGGTCATCACGAGGACGCGCACGCCGTCGCCCGCGGCGACGATGCGGCCGGTCGCGGTGACCCCGTCGACGACGGGCATCCGCACGTCCATCAGGACCACGTCGGGGCGCAGCTGGGTGGCGCGCAGCACCGCCTCGTCGCCGTTGCCCGCCTCGCCGACGACCTCGATGTCGGGGTGCGCGCCGAGGACCATCTTCAGGCCCATCCGCATGAGTTCCTGATCGTCCACCACGAGCACGCTGATCGGCATTGCCTCACCCTAGCGGGCGGATCAGTCGGCTTCGGCGCGCAGCGGCAGGGTGGCCAGCACCCGCCAGCGGCCGTCCTCGGTGCGGCCCGCGCTGAGGGTGCCGCCGAGCACGGCCACCCGCTCGCGCATGCCGACCAGGCCCATCCCGGTGCCGGGGATCCCGGTGTCCACCACCGGAACGCCGCCGCTGTCGACGATCTCGATCCGGATCTCGTCCGCGCGCCGGTGCACCCGGACCACCGCCTTGGGGCTGGCGCCCGCGTGCCGCAGCGTGTTGGTGAGCGATTCCTGCACGATGCGGTGCACGCCGAGACTGACCTCGGGGGTGATGTCGTCGAGTTCGCCGGTCAGTTCCAGGTCGACGGCCAGTCCGGCGTCGCGCATCATCTCGGCCAGCCGGGCGATCCCGGCGCTGCCGTGCTGGGGCAGCAGTTCGGGCGCGTGCTCGGTCCGCAGGAGGGCGACCGTGCGGCGCAGCTCCCGCAGCGCGTCGCGGCCGGTGCCCGAGATCGTGGCCAGCGCGCGCTCGGCGGCGTCCGGGTCCTGGCGCAGCGCGTACTTCGCGCCGTCGGCCTGCACGATGATGACGCTCACCGCGTGCGCGACCACATCGTGGAGCTCGCGGGCGATGCGGGTGCGCTCGGCGGCCACGGCCTCGTGCGCGCGGCGCTCCTTGTCGTAGTCGGCGACGGCCAGGCGGGCCGCGACCTCCGCGTCGTAGGCGTGGCGGGCACCGTTGAACTCGGCCAGGGTCCAGCACAGGGCGTAGATCACGGCGACCAGGATCAGGTCGCCGCCCTCGGGGGTACCGAGCAGCAGCACCGAGGTCACGACGTCGACGCCGAGGAACGCCAGGTAGATCAGTCCCTCGCGCCTGCCGACATAGGCGACCAGGGTGTAGAGCATCACACCCAACCCGATCAGTGCCACGTGATCGGAGGTGTCCTGGCCGAGCACGTAGCCGGTGATGCTGCACACCTGCGACAGCGCGAACATCACCGCCGCCACCGCGCGCGGATACACCCGGCGCAGGATCAACGGCAGCGGCAGGATCACCGAGAAGACCAGGTAGACGGCCTTGTGTGGTTCGTCGCCCACGCCCGCGGCGTCGAAGACCAGCAGGCAGGCGGCGAGAACGGAATCGGCGACGATGGGCCGTCCGCGGAGCCACAGACTGAACCGGCGCACCCGACCAGCTTGGCACGAGTGGCGCGCGCCGCCGCGCCCCGACATGAATCGACTGGCTTTCCGCTCGCGATCTTGATTGCCTTACCGGGTGCAATTAGGAGACTGGGCGGTCCTGTTGGTGGCCGCGGCCGCGGCGGGATGGGTCGACGCGGTCGTCGGCGGCGGCGGGTTGATCATCCTGCCGACGCTGTTCCTGGTCGCGCCGGGCATCGCCCCGCAGACCGCGCTGGGCACCAACAAGCTGGCCGCGCTCTCCGGGACGGCGACGGCGGTGCTGACCTTCGCGCGCAAGGTGCCGATGCAGTGGAAGGTGCTGATCCCGGGCGCGGTGATCGCGGCGATCACCGCGGCGTGCGGCGCGGCGGCGGTCTCCCTGATCGACCGCGACCTGTTCATCCCGCTGGTCATGGTGGTGCTGGTCGCGGTGGCGGTGTTCGTGACACTGCGCCCCTCGGTCGGGATGACGATGGCGACCCACCCGCCGACGCGGCGCAAGGTGATTCTCGTGGTCGCCCTCGCGGCGGGGCTGATCGGCCTCTACGACGGCCTGCTCGGCCCCGGCACCGGCACCTTCCTGATCATCACCTTCGCCACCCTGCTCGGCACCGAGTTCGTGCGCGCCGCGGCGATGGCCAAGGTGATCAACTGCGGGTCGAATGTCGGCGCGCTGCTGTTCCTCGGCACGACCGGGCACGTCCTGTGGGGCCTGGGCGCCGCGATGGCCGTGGCGAATGTGGCCGGTGCGCTGGTCGGTTCCCGTATGGCCCTGGCCAAGGGCGCCGGGTTCGTGCGGATCGTGCTGCTGGTCGTGGTCGTGGTGATGGTGGTGCGGCTGGGCTTGCAGCAGTTCGGTTAGTTCCGCGATTCGGCCGAGGCGGCCAGCCACGGCTGCAGGACCCGCGAGGTGGTCTCGTGGATCTTGCGGTGCAGGCGCTCGCCGTCCTCGATCCCCTGGTGGGGTTGCTGGAACAGCACCGTGAGTGCCCCCGAGACCGCGCCGACCACGGCGCCGACCAGCGCCGCGGCACCGACCTCGTCGAGCTCGTGCGGGAACGCGGCGTGCAGCTGCCTGGCGATCTCACGCTGGGCGACCAGCTGGGCGTGCGCGGCGCGACCGCTCACCGCGGGCACGGTCCGCGAGACCTGGGCGCGCAGCGCGGCGATGCGGCCGTTCAGGTCGTCGACGAGATGTTCGCCGGGGTTGTCGCCCGCGGCGCGCAGGGCCCGCAGCAGCACCTCCACCGGTCGCTCCCCCGGGCGCCGCGTGGCGATGGCGGCCACGGCCGCGCGCACCCGCTCGTCGGGTTCGGGGAAGAGCAGTTCTTCCTTGCTGGCGAAGTAGTTGAAGAAGGTCCGCGTGCCGACCTCGGCCTCGGCGGCGATCTCCGCCACCGTCGTCTCCTCATAGCCTCTGGCCTCGAACAATCCGACGGCGGCGAGCAGAATCGCGCGGCGGGTTCGTTCCCTTTTTCGATCGCGGAGGGCGGATGGCGGCACGGCGGGCACCCTACGGCATCGGCGTGGCCCGCCGCGGGAGGACGGGGTCAGCGCGTCACGGTTGTGACTGCCGGAACCGGTATTTCACGCTAGCGTAGGCCGGGTGACTACCGCGACTTCCCGGGAAGTGGACGACGAGTTCCGCGCGCTGCGCTTGCGCGCGCTGGCCGACGCGGCGCTGTCCGCGGCGCGGGCGGCGGGCGCCGAGCACGCCGATCTGCGCGTGCACCGTTTGCTCACCCAGTCGATCCGCCTGCGCGACGGCCGGGTGGAGGCCGTCACCGACTCGACCGAGCTCGGGCTGGCCGTGCGCGTGATCGTCGACGGCACCTGGGGTTTCGCCTCGCACGCCGCGCTCACGCCCGACACCGCGGCGGAGGTGGCGCGGCGCGCGGTCACCGTCGCGACGACGTTGCGCGCGCTCAACCGTGAGCGGGTGGAGCTGGCCGACGAGCCGCGCTACACCGACGTCTCCTGGGTCTCGGCCTACGATCTCGATCCGTTCGCGGTGCCGACGGCCGACAAAGTGGCGCTGCTGCAAGACTATTCGGAGCGCCTGTCGGCGGCCGACGGCGTCGACCACGTGACGGCCTCGGTGCTGCAGGTCAAGGAACAGGTCTTCTACGCCGACACGGCCGGGTCGGCGATCACCCAGCAGCGGGTGCGGTTGCATCCGCAGCTCGAGGCGATCACCGTCGACTCCGCGTCGGGGGTGTTCGAGACCATGCGCACGCTGGCGGCGCCGGCGGGTCGCGGCTGGGAGTACGTGACCGGCGCCGACGGAATCTGGGACTGGGCCGACGAACTCGCGCGGATCCCCGGCTGGCTGGCCGAGAAGGTGAAGGCGCCCAGCGTCGTCGCCGGGCCCACCGATCTGGTGATCGATCCGACCAATCTGTGGCTCACCATCCACGAGTCCATCGGGCACGCCACCGAGTACGACCGGGCGATCGGCTACGAATCCGCCTACGCGGGAACCTCGTTCGCGACCCCGGACCAGCTCGGGACGCTGCGGTACGGCACGCCGATCATGCACGTCACCGGGGACCGCACCCAGGTCAACGGCCTGGCCACGGTCGGCTACGACGACGAGGGCGTGGCCGGGCAGCGCTGGGATCTGGTCCGCGACGGCGTGCTGGTGGGCTATCAGCTCGACCGGGTCTTCGCGCCCCGGCTCGGCCTGGACCGCTCCAACGGCTGCTCCTACGCCGATTCCCCGCATCACGTGCCGATCCAGCGGATGGCGAACGTGTCGCTGCAACCGGATCCCGAGCGGGACACGAGCACCGCCGAGCTGATCTCCCGGGTCGAGGACGGCATCTACATCGTCGGCGACAAGTCGTGGTCGATCGACATGCAGCGCTACAACTTCCAGTTCACCGGGCAGCGGTTCTTCCGCATCCGCGACGGCGAGCTGGCCGGGCAGCTGCGCGATGTGGCCTATCAGGCCACCACCACCGACTTCTGGGGGTCGATGGAGGCGGTCGGCGGGCCGAGCACCTGGCAGCTGGGCGGCGCGTTCAACTGCGGCAAGGCTCAACCCGGGCAGGTGGCGGCGGTCAGTCACGGCTGCCCGTCGGTGCTGGTGCGCGGGGTCAATGTTCTCAACACCCGGACGGAGGCCGGTCAGTGAGCGATTCGGGTGTGTTCCCCGCGGGCGCGGTGGTCGAGCGGGCACTGGCCGCGTCGAAGGCCGACGAGGCGATCGTGATCGTCACCGACGCGCACGAGGCCTCGCTGCGCTGGGCCGGGAATTCGATGACCACCAACGGGTCCTCGGTCTCGCGGGACTGGGCGGTGATCTCGCTGTTCCGCGACGGCCCGAACACCGCGCGGGTGGGCAGCATCAGCTCCACCAGCGTCGATCCGGCCGACATCGAGGCCGTGGTCCGCGCGAGCGAGGAGGCCGCGCGCACCGCGACGCCCGCGCGCGACGCGATGCCGCTGCTCACACCGACCGAGGACGACTCGGCGACCTGGGAGCACGCACCCGGCGCCACCGAGATCGAGGTGTTCGCCGGCCTGGCCCGCGACCTCTCGACCGGTTTCGACGGCGCCGACCGGCTCTACGGCTTCGCCCACCACCAGGTGCACACCACCTGGCTCGGCACCTCCACCGGCATCCGCCGCCGCTTCAGCCAGCCCACCGGGTCGGTCGAGATCAACGGAAAGCGTGGCACCGGAGCCGATCTCGCGAGCGCCTGGGTGGGTGTCGGCACCGCCGATTTCACCGACGTCGACACTCCCGGACTGCTCGCCGAACTGTCGCGACGCCTCGACTGGTCGGCGACCCGCGTCGATCTGCCCGCGGGCCGCTACGAGACGCTGCTGCCGCCCTCGGCGGTGGCCGATCTGATGATCTACCTGGCCTGGTCGATGGAGGGTCGCGGCGCGCACGAGGGTCATACGGCGTTCGCCCGCGCGGGCGGCACCCGGATCGGCGAGCGGCTCAACGACATTCCGCTGACGCTGTACTCGGATCCGTCCGCGAGCGGGCTCGAGTACCGGCCGTTCGTGGCGACGCCGTCGTCGTCGGAGTCGCTGTCGGTCTTCGACAACGGGCTGTCCGCTCAGCGCGTCGACTGGATCGGCGCCGGCGTCATCGAGTCACTGGTCTACCCGCGCGCCACCGCGGCCGAGTTCGCCGCGCCCGCCACCCTGCCCGGCGAGAACCTGCTGCTCACCGGCGGCACCGACGCGTCGCTGGACGACATGATCGCTCGCACCGAACGCGGCCTGCTGCTGACGTGCCTGTGGTACATCCGCGAGGTCGACCCGGCGACCCTGCTGCTCACCGGCCTCACCCGCGACGGGGTCTACCTCATCGAGGACGGCCGGGTCACCGCGGCGGTCAACAACTTCCGCTTCAACGAGAGCCCCCTTGACCTGCTGCGCCGGGTCTCGGAGGCGGGCGCCACCGAGATCACCCTGCCGCGCGAGTGGAAGGACTGGTTCACCCGCACCGCCATGCCGCCCCTACGGATCCCCGACTTCCACATGTCCTCGGTGAGCCAGGCGACCTAGGCGCGGTCACCGGGCAGGCATGCGGCCTGCCCGGGCCCGGTCACACCCGCTCGAGCACCGCCGAGGCGCCGATGCCGCCTGCCGCGCAGATGCCCAGCAGGGCGGTCTCCTTGCCGGTGCGGGCCAGTTCGTTGGCCATGGTGGTCACCATGCGGGCGCCGGTCGCGCCGAAGGGGTGGCCCAGCGAGATGGATCCGCCGTGCACATTGAGCTTGTCGAGGTCGACCGAGCCGACGGCCTCGTCGCGGTCGAGGCGGGTCTTGGCCCACTCCGCGCTCTCGAGCATGCGCAGCACCGACAGGGTCTGGGCGGCGAACGCCTCGTGGATGTCGACCAGATCCACGTCGGCCAGCGACATCCCGGCCTTGTCCAGCGCGCGGGGCATCGAGATGGCCGGGCCGATGAGGACCTGGTCGGCGGGGTCGACGCTGACGAAGCTCCACGAGCGGAAGGCGGCCAACGGCGTGAATCCGAGGGCACGCGCCTTCTCCTCGCTCATCAGCAGCACCGCGGAGGCGCCGTCGGTGAGCGGACTGGCATTGCCCGCAGTGACCGTGCCGCCCTCGGCGAACACCGGGCGCAGGGTGGCGAGCTTGTCGACGCTGGTGTTGGCGCGGACCAGGCCGTCGGTCTCGATCCGGGTGCCCGCGGGGGTGGTCAGCGGGACGACCTCGTCGTCGAAGCGGCCCGAGGCGATCGCGGCCGCGGCGCGGTGGTGCGAGCGGGCGGCGAACTCGTCCTGGTCGGCCCGGGAGATGCCGTTGATCCTGGCCATCTTCTCCGCCGACTCCCCCATCACCTCGCCGGTGGTGCGCTCGGAGATCTTGGGCTGGCGCGGCAGGATGTCGGTGAACGGCGCCAGCTGGCGGACCACGTCCAGGTAGTCCTTGGGCTTGGGCTTGCCCAGCGCCACCGGCGCCACCGCGTGCACGACCTTCTGCGGCAGCTTGATCTCGGCATTGCTGGTGGAGTCGCTGCCGCCGGCGATCATGATGTCGTATTCGCCGCGTTCGATCGCGGCGGCCGCCGAGGTGACGGCCTGCAGACCCGACGCGCACGCCCTGGTCACGGTGTAGCCCTCGCAGCCGAAGTCCAGGTTCAGGTCGAGCGCCACCTCGCGCGCGATATTGGGCGCGTGGCTGGGCAGCACGACTCCGCCCCAGACGATGGACTGGATCTCGCCGGGCGCGATCCCGGTGCGTTCGAGCAGACCACGGACCGCGGCGCCCGCGAGGGCGATGCTGTCGAGGCGGGTGAAATCGGTGAAGGCGCGCACGAATGGGGTGCGCGCGCCCGCGACGATGACGGCGCGATTCTTGGCCATGTGAGTCCCTTCGGAGAGTCCGCTGAGCCCCACGTTATCCGATACCGCCGGTACTGGATACCGCTTCGCGGGAACCCGGCGGCTCAGGCCGGGGTGATCTCGATGCCGATGGTTCCGTCCTTGCCGCGGCGCAGGTTGCTGCCGAGGATCACCAGCGGGCCGGTCAGCCAGTACTTGCGGCGCAGCCAGGACCGCACCTGGTCGGTCTCCGCGGCGTCGAGGATCCGCGCGGTGCCGCCGACGACGGCACCGTGTGCCACTCCGCGCGCGTTGCACGGTTGCAGGGTCACCTCGGGATTGCGCCGGATGCGCTTGACCTTCCAGCTGTCGGTGACGGTCCAGACGAACAGCTTGTCGTCGTGCGCGACCGCCCACACGGGCGTGCCGACGGGTGTGCCGTCTTTCCGAAAGGTGGTGAGCAGCACGTAGTTCGCGGCCCGCAGATCGCCGAGGCGGTTCGTCATGCTCGCAGCCTAGCGGGCGCACTGGAAGTCGGCCCGGCCACTGTTTCCCCTTTCATTGTCTACCGGGCATCGGGGCTTGCCGCAAGGCCGGGGGCGGCGGGCAGAATCGCTGATCGCGCGCCGAGATCCGGGCGCAGGGCGGGGTGTGACATGCGGGTTCTCCTGTCGACCATCGGCTCACGCGGCGAGGCGCAGCCGCTGCTCGCACTGGCGGTGCGGCTGCGCGAGTCCGGCCATGCGGCGGTGGTGTGCGCGCCGCCGGACTTCGCGGACCAGGCGTCGGCGCTCGGCGTCGAGTACGTACTGGTCGGGCCCCCACTGCGCGGCACCGGCCGGGCCGGCGCGGAGCCGACGCCGGAGCAGCGCCGCCTGCTGGTAGACGGCACGGTCGCCGCGCAGTTCGACCCGCTGGAGGCGGCGGCCACCGGATGCGACGTGGTGGTCGGCGGCGGTGGGCTGGCGATCGCCGCGCGCTCGATCGCGGAATCGCTGGCCGTGCCCTACGTCTACGTGGCGTTCGCGCCGATGACCCTGCCGTCACCGCACCACGCGCCGCCGGTCTACGGCGACGCCGCTCGCGACGGCGACAACGCCACCGCGTGGGAACGCGATCGCGCGATGTGGAACGGGGTGTGGCGGGCGCCGTTGAACGCCGCGCGGGCCCGGCGCGGGCTCGGCGAGGTCGACGATGTCCGCGATCATCTGTTCACCGATCGCCCCTGGTTGGCCGCCGATCCCGGGCTGGCGCCGTGGCCGGGCGCACTGGATCGCACTGTGTTCCAGCCCGGAGCCTGGCTGCTCGACGACGACCGCCCGCTGGATCCGCAGCTCGAGGCCTTCCTCGATGCCGGTGACCCACCCGTCTACCTCGGGTTCGGCAGCGCTCGGGCGCCGGAGGACCTGGCCGGCGGAGCGATCCGGGCCGCGCGCGCACTCGGCCGACGGGTGATCCTGAGCCGCGGCTGGGCGGACCTGCGCCCTCTCGACGACCAGCCCGATTGCCACACCATCGGCGAGGTCTCGCATCAGGCGCTGCTGCCCCGGGTCGCGGCGGTGATCCACCATGGCGGCGCCGGAACCACCACGGCCGCGGCGCGTGCCAGCGTCCCCCAGGTGGTGGTGCCGCAGATGTTCGACCAGTTCTACTACGCCCGCCGCGTGCGCGAACTGGGCCTCGGCGAGACGGCCACCCGGGTGACGGAACTGGGCACGGCGCTCGCGCGCGCCCTGGCACCGGAGACGGTGGCCGGGGCCAGGGCGTTCGGTGGGCGGATCGTGACGAACGGGACAGACGCGGCCGTCGAACGGTTGCTCGGTGCGCCGAAAACGGGACGGGCGGATGCGCGAAATTCTTCTTAACCTCGGAGCCGTCCGACTCGTTCTCCGGAAGGCCAGCCATGACCGACACCGCCGTACCGCTGCTGTGGGCCGGTGACCTGCCGAGCACCCTCGACTTCTATCGGGCGCTGGGCTACACCGTCGTCGACGAGCAGACCCGGCCCTACGTCTACGGCGCGATCGAGGGGCACGGGTGCGCGCTGCACTTCGCGCCTGCCCCGCCGGGACTCGACCTGCCGACCGAGCACGTGGGCGCCCTGCTGCTGGTCGAGGATGTCGCCGCCCGCCATGCCGAGTTCACCGCGGCGCTGCGCGCCCACTACGGGAAGGTCCCCGCCAAGGGTTGTCCGCGGATCACCAGGTTCCGGCCGGGCCAGTCCCGGTTCTCCCTGGTCGACCCGGTCGGCAACACCCTGCTGGTGATCCAGCGCGACGAGTCCGACGACGTCGAGTACGGCGGCTCGCGTGATCTCGATGGCCTGGCCCGCGTCCTGGACAATGCCCGCATCCTGCGCGATTTCAAGAACGACGACCGCGCCGCCACCCGCGCACTCGAAGCAGGCCTGCACCGCTTCGGCGCCACGGCCGCCGCGATCGACCGTGCCCGCGCCTACGCCGCCCTGGCCGAACTCGCGGTGGCGACCGAGAACCCAGACCGCCTCGCCCACTGGAAGTCCGAACTCGATTCCGTCGACCTGACCATTGAGGAACGCGCCGCCCTGTCCACCGACGCCGCCGCCTCCGACCTGCTGACCGCCTGGCTCACCGCCACCAGTCCGACGGATTGAGTGCCCCCAAGGCTGTTCCCGCCAAGGGGTTGTATCCCGGCCACACCGGAGTGGCCGCGACAGCGGAGTTTCTGGATCACCGTCGATCGGGGCGCCGTCGCCGATCATCGCCACACGGCGAACAACCCGGAGATCAGTCATGCTGTCGGCAGTCGGCCGACCGCGGTCGGCCGGATGAGTGGGGGGTTCGATGTCCTCGGTACCGGAGTGGTCGCGCCAACGGGGATTCGGGATCAGCGTCGACTGGGGCGCGGCGGGAGCCGCCGCCATCGGGCCGGCAGCCGCCGCGCTGGTGGTGATCGACGTGTTGTCGTTCACCACCTCGGTGTCGGTGGCGACCGACGCGGGCACCCTCGTGTTCCCCTACCGCTGGCGCGATGCTTCGGCCCGGGCGTTCGCCGATCGGCACGGGGCCGCGCTCGCGGTCGGCCGTCGCGAGGTCGAGGCCGACCAGCCCTGGTCGCTGTCCCCCGCGGCACTGCGGCGGGCGCCGTTCACCGAGCGGCTCGTGCTGCCCTCACCCAACGGTTCCACCATCGCGGCCGGCGTCACCGGGGTGCCGGTGGTCGCGGGCTGCCTGCGCAACGCCCGCGCGGTCGCCGCCTGGCTCCGCGCCCAGGGCTGGGGCATGCCCGGGCTGCCGGTCGCGATCATCGCCGCGGGCGAACACTGGCCGGCCAGCGGCGGCGTGCGTCCCGCGCTCGAGGATTGGCTCGGTGCCGGAGCGGTGGCCGCGGCCCTGCTCGACCTCGGCGCGACCGATCCCTCACCCGAAGCACGAACGGCCGCGGCGTCGTTCACCGCCACGACTGACGTCGCCACCGCTGTCGCGGACTGCGCGTCGGGGCGCGAGCTCATCAGCGGGGGCTTCGCCGAAGACGTCGCCGTGGCGACAGAACTCGAGGCCGAGCCGACGGTGCCCGTCCTGATCGATGGCGCGTTCGCCGCCCAGCCCGTCCACTGACCGGTCCGCGCGGCTTGCGGTATTTAAATACCCACCTTAGGCTCGCTGCCATGGTGCGTCTCCCCCTCAGCCCGGCCCAGGTCGAAGCAGGTCGCCGCCTCGGACGTCGGCTGCGGTCCGCGCGCGGCGACCGCGACCTCGCCGCCGTGGCCCAGGCCGCCGGAATCTCCCCGGAGACACTGCGCAAGATCGAATCCGGGCGCCTACCCTCCCCCGCCTTCGGCACCGTCGTCGGCCTCGCCGAGGCGCTCGGCATCCCGCTCGCCGAACTCGCCGAGGTCTACCGCGCCGAGCCGATCGCCGAATCCGCCTGATCAGTCCCGCAGGGTCAGGATCATCGGTCCGTCGGCGGTGATCGCGACCGTGTGCTCACTGTGCGCGCAGCGGGAACCGTCGGCGGAGCGGATGGTCCAGCCGTCGGGATCGGTGATCACCTTGTCGGTGGTCGCGGCGAACCACGGCTCGATCGCCAGGGTGAGCCCCGGCCGCAGCCGGAAGCCGCGGCCCGCGCGGCCGTGGTTGGCCACGTGCGGATCCTCGTGCATGGTCCGGCCGATCCCGTGCCCGCCGAATTCGGTGTTGACCGGATAGCCGTAGCCACGGGCGACGGCGGAGATCGCGGCGGAGATGTCCCCGATATGGTTGCCCGGCAGCGCGACGTCGATCGCGGCGGCCAGTGCCTCCTCGGTGGCCCGCACCAACCGCAGATCCGCGGGATCGGGCGTGCCGACGATGGCGGTCACCGCGGAATCGGCGGCCCACCCGTCGATCGTGACGGCCAGATCGGCGGTCAGCACGTCACCGTCGCGCAGCACGTAGTCGTGCGGAAGACCGTGCAGCACCGCGTCGTTGACCGCGAGGCACACGGTGTTGCGGAACGGCCCGCGACCGAACGACGGCGCGTAGTCCCAGTAACACGACACCGCGCCGCGTTCGCGAATCCGTTCCCGGACATACTCTTCGAGCTCGAGCAGGTTCACGCCGACGGCGGCGCGCGCGTGCACGCCCGCCAGCACGTCGGCCACGAACCGGCCGGTCACCCGCATGCGCTCGAGCTCCGCGGGCGACTTCAACTCCACCATCACGCCTCCAGTTGGTATTTTCATACCAATCTAGCGGCGCCGGTATAAAAATACCAATTCAGCGGTTCAGGTTGCCCATGTCGATCGGGATCTGCGCGCCGGTGACCTTCGCGGCGTCGTCGGAGCACAACCACGCGACCGTCGCGGCGATCTCCTCCGGCTCGATGATGTAGTCCGGCAGCGAGTTCATGAAGATCGGCGCCAGCGTGCTCGCGTACTCCTCGAGCAGCGGCCCGATGTCGTTGGGCTGCATACCCGAGGCGACACCGGCCGGGTGCACGGTGTTGACCCGGATGCGGTGCGCGCCGAGCTCGTTGGCCATCGTCTTGGCCAAGCCGGTGATGGCGTGCTTGGTCGCCACGTAGTGACCGGTGAACGGAATGCCCTTGAGGCCGCCCACCGAACTGGTGAACACCATGGCCCCGCCCTCGCCCTGCGCGATCAGGTGCGGCACAGCGGCTTTCGCGGTGTGGAAGACACCGGTCAGGTTGACGTCGACCGTCTCCTGCCACTGCTCGGCGGTGATCTCCCACGACAGCGCCGCCGAACAGATGCCCGCGTTCGCGACGACCACGTCGAGGCGCCCGAACTGCTCGATCCCCGCCGCCAGCGCGGCCGAGAGCGCGTCGAAGTCGCGCACGTCGACCTTGCTCGCGACGATCTTCGCGCCGGTCTCCTCGACCAGGCGCACCGTCTCGGCGAGGTCGGCCTCGGTGGCGCCGGCGTAGGCCGTGCTGGCGAATTCCGCGCACGCGTCGATCGCGATGATGTTCGCGCCCTCCTGGGCGAATCGCACCGCCTCGGCGCGGCCCTGCCCGCGGGCCGCGCCGGTGATGAAGGCGACTTTGCCTTCGTAGCGTCGCGTCATGTCGTACTACCTCCGAACGTCGATGTGCATTATGAACACCACACCATCCCCGGCCGTCTCACGGTGGCGAATCCACGGATTCGGCCCGAGAATCTGGACGGCGGTTCAGATCGGGGCGGGTCAGTCGCGTGCGAAGCTCGCCCACGCCCGCACGACGACCTCCCCCGCCGCGTCGACCCCGCACAGGCTCACGTCGACGCGCGATTCCCCGTCCTGCGTGTAGCTCTGCGTGATGTGCCCCGAGCAGCTCATGACGTCGCCGGGCGGCAACGCGCGCACCACCCTGGTGCGGAAGCGCCGGATGTTCTCCGCGCCGAGCCAGTCGGTGGCGTAGGTGGCCAGCAGCGCCGCGGCCTGCGGTGAGGCGGGCCCGCCGACCTCGGCAGCCCCGGCCCACGACTCGGCGACGAGTCCGCCGGTGCGGTCGAAGTAGCGGGTCAACGACTCCGCCGCACTGATCGCGGCCGGGTTCGCCGGATCGCCACCGCTCGCGCGCACCGCGGTGAGCCGATCGCCGGCGCGGGGTGGCGGCCCGAAGAAGCGGTGATCGGTCTCGGTCCGCGCGGCGCCCGAGGCGTCGGCGGGCAGGAAGGTCGGCGGCACCACGGGCCGCTCGGCGAGCCGGTAGGCCGGATGCGCGGAGCGCGCCGACTCCGCGAACAGCCGGATGGCCTCGGTCTCCAGAACCACGGCGACGTTGTGCATCGTCACTCCTCTCAGGCAGGTGCCGTCACGGTAGGGCGCGCCCGCGCCGTGTGACCGGTTCCGCTCCCGCTCATCGGGACGCCGGGCAACCGGGACGAAAACATGTCCGCTGACCGGGAACTCCGCCCGCCGATCCCCCGTCGGCAGCGCGACCATCGGCGCAGCTCATCCCACTCCGTCCGATACATGGAGGTTTCGATGCCGGAGAACACGCCGAACGGTCGATCGCTGGACGCCACCGCCGACTACCGGCAGATCGAGGCCGCCGCGGCGCCGACTCGGTTCGCTCGCGGCTGGCACTGCCTCGGCCTGCTCTCGTCGTTCCGTGACGGCAAACCGCACGAGGTGAAGGCCTTCGGCACCACCCTGGTGGTGTTCCAGTCCGAGACCGACGGCGCGCTGCACGTGCTCGACGGCTTCTGCCGTCACATGGGCGGCAACCTCGCCCACGGCACGATCAAGGGCGATTCGATCGCCTGCCCGTTCCACGACTGGCGCTGGGGCGGCAACGGCAAGTGCACCGCGATCCCCTACGCGCGCCGCGTGCCCCCGCTGGCCAAGACCCGCTCGTGGCCGACGCTCGAGCGCAACGGCCAGCTCTACATCTGGCACGACCCGCAGGGCTCCAAGCCCACCGACGAGGTGACCATCCCCGAGATCGAGGGCTACGGCACCCCGGAGTGGACCGACTGGACCTGGAACTCGATGGTCATCGAGGGTTCGCACTGCCGCGAGATCGTCGACAACGTGGTGGACATGGCGCACTTCTTCTACGTGCACTACGCCTTCCCGCGCTACTTCAAGAACGTGTTCGAGGGCCACGTCGCCACCCAGTACATGCGCTCGACCCCGCGCCACGACATCGAGGTCGGCACCAGCTACGACGATCCGAACTCCACCCTGCGTTCGGACGCCTCGTACTTCGGCCCGTCGTACATGATCGACTGGCTGTGGAGCGAGGCCAACGGCATGACGATCGAGACGGTCCTGATCAACTGCCACTACCCCATCAGCGAGAACGCCTTCGTGCTGCAGTACGGCGCGATGGTCAAGAAGCCGGAGGGCATGTCCGACGAGGACGCCACCGCGATGGCCGCCCAGTTCGCCCAGGGCGTCGAGTACGGCTTCGAGCAGGACGTCGAGATCTGGAAGAACAAGGCGCCCATCGACAATCCGCTGCTGTCGGAGGAAGACGGACCCGTCTACCAGCTGCGCCGCTGGTACAAGCAGTTCTATGTCGACGTCGATGACGTCACCGAGGACATGACCAAGCGCTTCGAGTTCGAGATCGACACCGAGCGCGCGGTGACCAGCTGGGAAGCCGAGGTCGCCGACAACATCGCGCGCGGCGCCGTCATCAACACCATGTCCTGACCCTCCCCACGAACAGAAAGCACGACCTCCGATGACCAAGGTTCTCGACAACATCGCCGCGATCGCCGATCAGCTGCGCGATCAGGCTCCCGAGGCGGAGCGGCTCGGACAGCTTCCCGACGCCACCGCGCGGCTGCTGAAGGAGGCGGGCCCGATCCGCCTGCTGCAGCCCAAGAAGTACGGCGGGTTCGAGTCGCACCCGCGCGAGTTCGCCGAGACGGTGATGGCGACCGCGGCGCTGGACGGGGCCAGCGGCTGGATCACCGGCATCGTCGGCGTGCACCCGTGGCAGCTGGCCTTCGCCGATCCGAAGGTGCAGGACGAGGTGTGGTCGGACGACCACGATACCTGGATCGCCTCGCCGTACGCGCCGACCGGCATCGCCCGGCCGGTCGAGGGCGGCTACATCTTCAACGGCCGCTGGCAGTTCAGCTCCGGTACCGATCACTGCGACTGGATCTTCCTCGGCGCCATGCTCGGCGACCCCGAGGGCAAGATGGCGCAGCCGCCGACCATGCTGCACATGATCCTGCCGCGGTCGGACTACACCATCGTCGAGGACTCCTGGAATGTGGTGGGCCTCAAGGGCACCGGCTCCAAGGACATCATCGTCAAGGACGCCTTCGTGCCCGACTACCGGGTGATGAACGGCGATCACGTCATCGACGGCACCGCGCAGAAGGAGTACGGCGTCACCGAGACGCTGTTCAAGATGCCGTGGTCGACGATGTTCCCGCTGGGCATCAGCTCGGCGGTGGTCGGTATCGCCGAGGGCGCGCTGGCCGCGCACCTGGACTACCAGCGCGACCGGGTCGGCGCCCAGGGCACCGCGGTCAAGGACGACCCGTACGTGCTCTTCGCCATCGGCGAGGCCGCCGCCGACATCAACGCGGCCCGCCAGGAACTGCTCACCAACGTCGATCGCGTCTTCGACCTGGTCGAGGCGGGCAAGGAGATCGGCTTCGCCGAGCGGGCCGCGGTCCGGCGCACCCAGGTCCGCGCGGCCTGGCGCGCGGTCACCGCGGTCGACCAGATCTTCGCCCGCTCCGGCGGCAACGCCATGCGGATGGACAAGCCGCTGCAGCGCTTCTGGCGCGACGCGCACGTCGGCCTGGCCCACGCCATCCACGTGCCGAGCACCGTGTACCACGCCTCGGCACTCAGCTCACTCGGCATCGAGCCCGCGCAGAACCTGCGCTCGATGATCTGACCGAACACCACGAAGGACACACCGACATGACAGACATCAAGGGCCTCGGCTACGTCAAGATCCAGACGGCCGACATGGACCGCTGGCGCACCTTCGCCTTCGACGTCCTCGGCTTCGCCGAGGGCAGCGGACCGGACGAGAACGCGCTGTACCTGCGGATGGACGAACGCGCCGCGCGGATCACGGTGGTGCCGGGCGACACCGACGCGATCGTGACGATCGGCTGGGAGGTGCGTGACCACGCGGCCCTGCTCCGCGTGCAGGAAGCCGTCACGGCGGCAGGCATCGCCGTCAAGCCGCTCTCGGTGGAGGAGGCCGACGCGCGCCGGGTCGAGGAGGTCGTCACCTTCGAGGACCCGACCGGGGCGACCCTCGAGATCTTCCACGGCGCGGTGCTCGACCACAGCCCGGTGGTGACCCCGTTCGGCGCGAAGTTCGTCACCGGCGCCCAGGGCCTCGGCCACGTCGTGCTGCCGACGATGGACCCGAACGGCGCGTTCGGCTTCTACACCGAGGTGCTCGGGTTCCTGCCGCGCGGCGCGTTCCGCATCCCGGCCCCGCCGGAGTTCGGGCCGATGCGGGTGCGCTTCCTCGGCGTCAACGAGCGCCACCACAGCCTCGCGCTGTGCCCGGCACCGCACGGCGGTGCGCCGGGCCTGGTGCACATCATGGTGGAGGTCGACAGCCTCGACGCCGTCGGCCAGGCGCTGGACCGGGTGACCAAGGACGGGTTCTCGGTGTCCTCGACGCTGGGCAGGCACACCAACGACAAGATGGTCTCGTTCTACGTCCGCGCGCCCGGCGGCTGGGACGTCGAGTTCGGCACCGAGGGCATGCGGGTCGACGAGAAGTACTACACCGCGGAAGAAATCACCGCCGACAGCTACTGGGGCCATGACTGGTCCGGCAGCGAACCGCTCGCCGCGATGTAAGCCGGCGCATTCCCTTTCCCCACGGCCCCCGGCCCGAGCCTCACCGCTCGGGCCGGGGGCCGTTTTCATGATCGACATGGCCATTCATGTGACAGCGACCACAAGCGCATGGTATGAATAGGCATATGCCTAATCGAAATATACGACGGGCATCAGCACGTAGATCCGAAATGGAGATCTCATGGTCATCCAGGCCGAGGCCACTACCCCCAGCGCGATCCTGGATCGCGCGTCCCTGCTGCTCGACGCCTTCGACGGTCCGGGCCGGCTCACGCTCGCCCAGATCGTCCGGCGTACCGGCCTACCCCGGTCCTCGGCGCATCGCATGCTGGAACGACTCGTGCAACTCCGGTGGCTACGCCGCGAGGGGCGCGACTACGAGCTGGGCATCCGCCTGATGGAACTCGGCTCGCTCGCGGTGCACCAGGACCGGATGCATCGCGCCGCGATGCCGTTCCTGCACGAGCTGCACCGGGTCACCGGGTTCGTCGTGCACCTGGCCGTCCTCGACGGTCCGGACGTGGTGTACCTGGACAAGATCGGCGGCGATCTGTCGGTGCCGACCCGCGTGGGCGGCCGCCGTCCCGCGGCCTACACCGCGGTCGGCAAGGCGATCCTGGCCTACGCCGACGAGGGTCGGGTCGGCGAGGTGATGAGCGGGCTCACCGGCACGCGCACCAGGTACTCGCTCACCACCAGGGCCCAGCTCGACGCCGCGCTGGACAAGGTGCGCGCGCACGGTGTCGCGGTCGAGCGCGAGGAGTCGCTGCCCGGCTTCGGCTGTCTGGCCGCGCCGATCGGCGATCCCGGCGAGGCCGCGGTCGCGGCGGTGTCGGTGTGCGGGCCGGTGGACCGGATGGTGTTCGATCACCGCCTGGCCGCCGCCGTGCGCACGACCGCGCTCAACATCTGGCGCCACGTCGACGACGGCCGAGTGCGGGTCCATCCGACCCTGCAGCACGCCCGGCCGCTCGGCGTCGGCCCGACCAGCCGGCCGCATCCCGAGCAGCGGGTGTCGCACTCCGCGTGACGTCGGCGTCGCCGTCGACCCGAGGGCCGACGGCGGCCGTCAGGACGGTGTCGTGGTGCGGCAGAAGCTGTGGCAGACCCGGTCGCGCACGATCATCTCCGGGCATTCGGGATCGAACCACCGGTCCACGTGCGCCCAGTGCACCGGATGCATCAGATAGGGCCCGTTCAGACCGTCCAGGTCGGTGAACTCCTGTTCCCAGACATGCGTCCACGGGGCCGCTCCGACGGCCCGCAGCACGGGACTCAACTGCCAGGTGCGCATGGTGGCGATGTGCTCGGGCATGCGCAGCAGATCGGCTTCGAAGCGCCGTACGGTCGGGTCAGGGGTCTCGGGCGCGACGCGCAGCAGCAGCACGCGGTGCACCGTACCGGTGGCGCCGGGTGCCGCGAGACCGCCTGTCCCGCCGAGGTATTCGGCACCGTCGACGTGCGCCACCGCCGGGACGTCGAGCGCGGCCGCGACCGGCCCGGCGGCGCGTGCCCAGTCCGTGGCCTCGTCGAACCACCAGTGCGCCAGCACATCACCGCCGTTGCGGACTCCGGGCAGCGTCGGCTCGACCAGGGTGCGGCGCGCGCCCGGCAGCAGGGTGCGCAGCGCGCCCGTCCATCGCTCGGCCACCGCCGGGTCGGTGCCGGGGGCGAAATGGATCAGCCGGATCACCTCAAACATCGGCGAGCCGCTCCAGATCGGCGACCGCCGCGGCGGTCGACCTGGTGCGTTCGACCACGAATTCCGCCGCGTCGGCCCACCACCGGCGCACCGCCTCGTCCCCGCGCCCGCGCCATGTCATGGCCCACCAGCCCGCGGCGCCGTCGAGCACCCACGTCGCGGTCACGGTGTTCGTCTCCCCGGCCAGCCACACGGGCGGACTCACCACGATCCGCTCGAGCACCATCCCCCGCTCCCGCGCCCCCGGCGCGTAGTCCCGCAGATAGGCGTCGACGAAGTCCCGGCCCCGCCCGGGTTTCGTCACCACCGTATCGATCACATAGACCTTCACGTCGTCCATCCACCGACGGTAGACACGCCGGGTCCGGCCCGGCGGCACCGTTTCCGCCCAGCGGGAGGCCGCGCTCAGCCGGCGGGCAGGCGATCGGCGCCCCAGCTCCGATGGACATACCCGGTCACCCGGTCGAGTTCCGCGCGCTCCACCGCCGCCAGTTCCCCCGGTTCCAGCGGGTCGAAGTGGAAGATGTACAGCCGCGAGGCGAACTGCTCGAACGGCAGCGACGCTTCGCCGAATCGTTCCCCGTGGCCCGCCGTGCCCACGACGACACCGTCGCCCCAATCCTGGCCGCTGTCGTTGTTCGGGTTGTAGAAGTACACCCGCATCTGCCGCTGCGGGTCGAGCGCTACCCGCAGCACGGTGATCGCGTGCCAGCCGACGAACCGTGCGGCGCTGTCGGTCACCGCGATCCCGGCCGGCTGCGGGTGGATCACCGGCTGGTTGCCGTTGTAGTAGGGGTGGTAACTCGCGTAGAAGTGGCGATGGAACTCCTCGAGCTCGACCAGCTGACCGGTCGCGACATCGACATTGATCCGGAAGCCCCGCCCGGACCACCACCCGTGGAACTCCGGGTTGATCCAGCGGTGCGGATCACCGTCGCGGCCGAGGCAGCGCCGCCCCATCTCGGCGTAGACACGGTCCAGATGCGGCACCACGAGCAGCGAGACCGGATCCAGATCGTGCTGCACCGCGGCGGCGAGGCCGTCGCCGCCCGCGCGCGAGGAAATCGGCTGCCCTTCGAAATGCATGACGATCTCGTCGTCGCGCGCCGCCCACACCACCGTCTGCAAGAGGTAGTCGGGATCGTTGTACGCCCACATCGACAGTGCCCGCGCCGATTGACAGGTCGGATTGTCGCCCTGGCCGATCCCCAGCGGTAGGCCCAGCACCGACAGCACGCCCGACACCAGCCACGCCCTGGCATCCGGCGCCGGGCCGAACACCTCGATCAACCGTTGCCGCGAATGCTCGGAGAGCCGTAGTGCCAGCTGCCGCCACAGCGCGGGGGCCACCGGCGGTTGCGCGAGGATCTGGCGTTCGAGCAGCAACGCGAGTCCGTAGACACACTGGGCGGTTTCGACGTGCACGGCCTGCTCGATCAGCGCGCGCACCAGTTCGTGATAGCACAGCAGGCTGTCGCGCCCGGTGCTCGACAGCCCCATCGCCTCGCCGAGCAGATACTCGCCCTTGCCCACCAGGAACCGCAGCAGGACAGCGTGATACGGCGAGACCAGACCGGTGTCGTGCATCGACCGGGCGAAGCCGGTCGCCTCGTACTGCAGCGCGCTGTCGTCCATCGACTCCAGGCGCGCGCGGTAGACATCGACGCCGGGATCCTCCCTGCACCCTTCGGTGGTGCCGTAGAGGCTGCTGATCAGCCGGTCCGCCCCGAGCCCACTCGCACCGAGGTCCACGTCGGGGTTGGCGCGCGCGACGGCGATCTGGGTGATCATCCGCTTCACCGAGTCCACCTGGATCGGCCGCTGCCGCAGGATCCGCCAGATCTCGTCGACGAGGTTCTCGAGCACCTTCTCGTACCCGATCTCGGCGACGAGGTAGCGCAGCAGTTCCCGCGACACCTGCGCCATCCGGCCCTGTTGCGCGCGTTCGGCTTCACCGGGCGGGGAGAACAGCAGCGCCAGATTCACCGCGAGCACCTGGGACAGGTGCTCGCCGGCCTGTTCGGCGGTGATCAGCGGATGCTCGTACTCGCCGGTGGCGACGGCGAGCAGCCGCAGATCGCTCACCGCCTCCAGCACCACGGTGTCGGCGTTGGCGCTGCGCAACGAGCCGGTGCTCAGGGCCGGGATGAGGATCTGCGGTTGCGCCCAGTCCGTGCCGAGGTACAGGCCCGCGGCCTCGAGCCGGGCGGCGCGGGCGCGCAGCGCGGCGCATCCGCCGGGCAGCAGCAGGACCCGCCGGAGCGCGTCCAGGATCCTGGGCAGGACGAGGTGTTTGCCGAAATCGCTGGCGTCCGAGAGGGACTGCGTGGCGTGATCCAACGTGGTGAGGCGTTTGTCCAGCGTCGCCTCGTTGCCGCCCTGTGGACTCATCGCCGAGCCTTCCCGTGTTGTCGCCGTCGCGACCGATCAGAGATAGAAATCGAGTTCTTCTTGTCGCTTCAGCAGATCCCGCAGCGCGTACGGATCCTCGCCGAAGAAGTAGAGCAGACCCCAGTGGTTGCCGAATGCCGTGCGCTTGGTGACCTTTTCGGTGAGGGGCGCGGTGAGCTCGTGCGACTCGAAGTAGTCGTGGTCCTCGGTCTCCGGCGGCACCGACAACCGGCTGACCACCCGGCGGCGCGGGTAGACGCCGAAGCAGCCCGCGTGCCCGGTGGCGTCCACCACCTCCTTCGGGAAGAACGCCGCGATCTCCTCCTCGGTGGTCTTCGGGTCGAACGCCAGCACCAGGGCGTGGTAGGCGTTGAAACCGTAGGTCCGCTCCAGCAGTTCGAACACCTTGAAGCCCGGCGGCCGATACGCGACCTCGCCGAAATACATCTCGCCGTCACTGGTCACGAAATACTCGGGGTGCAAGAAACCGAAATCGATGTCGAAGGTCTTGATCAGTTTTTCGACCTGCCGGGTGATCTCGGGCCGGTATTGCTCCAGTTCGGGGGTCGCGGGAACGAACACCGAGTATCCGAGCGTGACGTATTCGGAGATGTTCAGGAAACAAATCCGGCCGTTGTGCACCCACGCCTCGACGGCGAATTCCCACCCGTCCAGGTGCGACTCCATCAGCATCGGGAATTCGTCGTCCGGGATCGTGTCGACTTCGTCCGGCGTGCGGATGATCCGGTGACCGAGACACCCGGCCTTGTCGAATGCCTTCAGGTGAATCGGATCGTTCGGGTCGCCGTCGAGTTTCAGCAGGGTCTGATTGACGCGTTTCAGGAACCGGATCACGTCGTCGCGCTCGTGCGCCTCCTCGAAGATGCCGACCCGGATTCCGCCGAGTTGCGCTCGCCGCTTCATCAGCGATTTGTCGCGCAGCAGCATGGACTGGCCGAGCAGTCGCGGGTTGTCCAGGAGCACGGAGTTGATCGCGCCCGCCCATTCCACGGTCTCCTCGAAGATCGGGATGGCGACATCCACCCCCATGTCGCGCAGGGTCTCGGCGATTTCCATCGACCGATCGTTGAGCCGCTCGAAATCCCAGGGTAGATAGGGGATGTCGTGTGCAGTGCAGTAGTCTCGCGCCCAGTCCGGCGCCACCACGACATAGCGTCGATCGAAGCGATCGACAGCGTCCACGGCACTCGGACTCCACCCCAGCAGGGCGACATAACCTTTGTTCGGGTTTCGACTTTTCGATTCATCAGCGGAAATCGACAAACCTTATCCCTTCTCGACCGGCAGCACAGGACGCCGGGATCCGGAACAGATCACTGTCGTGCCGCCACCACCGAGAAATACCCGCCCGAGCGGACACCAACCATGACAGTGTCGTGACCACGGGAAGGCGAGCACAATCCCGTTTTCCCGGAGTGGGTCGGGGTATGCCGCTGACACAAGGCATTCGACGAGCGCGAGGAGGACCATCGATGAGCATCGTGACTCCACATCGGGCGGGTGCGGATGGCCGGGCCCGCGACGCGGTCGTGGAACTCGACCTCGACGCCGTCTCACTGAGCCGGCTGCGCGCCGCCGTGCGGGGGCTGCTCGCCGGATGCGACGACATCCGGGTCGAGGACGCGGTGCAGGTGTGTGACGAGCTGGCCAGCAATGCCGTTCGGCACGGTGCGGGCCCACGCGCCTGCCGGTTGACAGCGACCGGGGACCGCACGTTCCGGGTGGAGGTCGACGACGTCTCCCCCGCACCACCGCGGATCCGGCGGCCCGACCACACCGGCGGCAACGGCCTCATCCTGGTCACCCGGATCGCCACGCACTGGGGCGTGGACCACCACCGCACCGGCAAGACCGTCTGGGCCGAACTGGCCGGGCTCACCGCGCGCTGACCCCGCCGCCGACACCGCTGTTTCCGCCCAGTGGGAGACCACGGTCCCGCTCGCCGCGGACCGGCCTACGGTGGCCCGACAGCTGCTCGAGCGCCGCGGGCGCGGCCGAGATCTCAGGAGGGTCAGTGACGACGCGTGTGTTCCCGACCAGTGGGCCCGGGGCGGTCCCCGATCCGGAAGTGGCGGCGATGCTCGCCGCGCTCGACGCCGGCTTTCCGGAGGTGGCGACGATGACGGCGGCCGAGGCGCGGGCGGCGATCCTCGGCAGAAGGGCTCCGCTGCAACGGCTTCCCGACATGCGCCTGGCGCGCGACCGCACGATCGACGGCCCCGGCGGTGACCTGCCGATCCGGGTGTACCGCCCGCACGGTCCGGAGACCGCGCTCCCGGTGATCGTGTTCGCGCACGGCGGCGGCTTCGTGTTCTGCGATCTGGACAGCCACGACGAATTCTGCCGGTCGATGGCCCAGGGCGTGGGTGCGGTGGTGGTTTCGGTGGATTACCGTCTCGCGCCGGAACATCCGGCTCCGGCCGCGCACGAGGACGTGCGCGCCGCGCTGGGCTGGGCGGCCGAGCACGCGGGCGAGTACGGCGGTGATCCGACCCGGATCGCGCTCGCCGGTGACAGCGCGGGCGGCAATCTCGCCGCGACGGTGGCGATCGCGGTGCGCGACGGCGGCGGCCCGCCCCTCGCGGCCCAGATCCTGATCTACCCGGTGATCGACGACGACTTCGACACCGAGTCCTACCGCCGCTTCGGCACCGGCCACTACAACACCACCAGTGCCATGCGCTGGTACTGGCAGAACTACGCGCCCGACGGCACCGACGACGTCCGCCTGGTCCCGACCCGCGCCGAAACCCTGGCCGGGCTACCGCCCGCCGTGGTGATCACGGCCGAACTCGATCCGCCGTGCTCGGCGGGCGACGCCTACGCCCAGCGCCTGGCGGCTGACGGTGTCGCGGTCCGGCATCGCCGCTACAACGGCCTCTTCCACGGCTTCCTCACCATCCCGTCACTGACGGCCACCACCACCGCCCGCACCCAGATCTGGGCCATGATCCGCGACGTCCTCGGCCCGACCGCTTAGCGCTCGGCGAAGACGCTGCGCGCCACCGCGATTCCGTTGAGCGCGGCGGGGAAGCCCGCGTAACTGATCATCTGGATCAGCACCTCGACGACCTCGTTCCGGGTGGCGCCGACGTTGAGCGCACCGTGGATGTGCACGCCGAGCTGGGGTGCGACGCCGAGGACGGTGCACATCGCGATCGTCACCAACTCGCGGGTCCGCAGGTCGAGGCCGGGCCGGGAGTAGATGTCGCCGAAGGCGAATTCGACCAGGTAGCGCGCGAAGTCGGGGGCGATGTCGGCGAGCGAGGCGAGTACCTGTTCGCCGGCGTGGCCATCGATGGCGGCCAGCGCCGCGCTCCCGCGCTCGAAACGGTCGCCCTCGGGGACGGCGGCGGCCGATTCGTCGGACAGGTCGGCGCGGGCGGCGAAGACCTCCTCGGCGACGCGCAGCCCGTTCAGCGCGGCGGGGAAGCCCGCGTAGACGCTGGCGTGGATCAGCACCTCGACGATCTCGGTGCGGCTCGCACCGACGTTGAGAGCGCCGTTGATGTGCCAGCGCAGCTGCGGGGCGGCGGTGCCGAGCGCGGTCAGCGCGCCGACCGTCGCCAGCTGCCGTTCCCGCAGGGGCAGGCCGGGGCGGGCGAGGATGTCCCCGTAGCCGAACTCCACGGTGAGTCGGCCCACGTCGGGCGCGATGTCGGCCAGGCTGTCCAGCACGGCGGCCCCCTCGGGTCCGCCGATGTGCCGGAGCAGTGCCGAGCCGCGCTGGAACCGGTCGGCGGTGGCGTCGAGCTGCTGAATCGTGGTCATGGCACGAACAGTAGGAGGTGGAGTTCGCTCCAACGCAAGCCCCGATCTCCCGCGCCGGACACGACTCAGGGCGTGCCGCGCCGGCCCGGCACGATCATCGGCGAGCCGGTGATCGGGTCGTCGATGACGACGCACTCCAGGTCGAACACCTCGCGTACGAGGTCGGGGGTGACCAGATCGCGGGGGTCGCCGCGGCCGATGATCCGGCCGTCGCGCATGGCGATGAGGTCGGTGGCGTAGCGGCAGGCCAGGTTCAGGTCGTGCAGGACGGCGACGACGGTCCGGCCGTGGTCGCGGTGCAGCCGTTCGCACAGGTCGAGGACGTCGATCTGGTGGCTGATGTCGAGGTAGGTGGTCGGCTCGTCGAGCAGCACGATCGAGGTCGCCTGGGCAAGCACCATGGCGATCCAGACCCGTTGGCGCTGACCGCCGGACAATTCGTCGACCCGGCGGTGCCGCAACTCGGTGGTGCCGGTCGCGGCCAGCGCCTCCTCCACCGCAGCGGCGTCGTCGTCGGACCACTGCCGCAGCAGACCCTGGTGCGGGTAGCGGCCGCGGGCGACCAGGTCGCCGACGACGATCCCGTCCGGTGCGCCCGGCGTCTGCGGCAGCAGGCTGAGCCTGCGCGCCGTCTCCTTGGTCGAGTAGCGGTGGATGTCCTTGCCGTCCAGGATCACCGAGCCCGCGCCGGGGCGCAGGATCCGCCCGAGCGTCGCGAGCAGGGTCGACTTCCCGCAGGCGTTGGGCCCGATGATGACGGTGAACCGGCCGTCGGGTACGGCGATGTCCACGTCGTGCAGCACGGTCCGCTCGCCGTAGGCGACGCGCACCGACGCGCCACACAATCGGGCGGCCCCGTGCTCGTCGCCGGTGGATTCGACCGTCCCGGTGGATGTTTCAGACACGATGGCGCAGACCCTCTCGTACCAGCAGCCAGATGAGGAAGACCCCGCCGATGCTCACCGTGATCACGCCCACGGGCACCGGTGCGGGAAAGGCGTGTTCGGCCACCAGGTCACTGACCCCGAGCAGCAGCGCGCCGACACACGCGGCGGCGAAGATCGCGGCGCCGGTGGTACGGGTGAGCCCGCGCGCGAGATGCGGTGCGGCCAGGGCGATGAACGCGATCGGTCCGGCGGCGGCCACCGACAGGCCCACCAGCACGGTCGCGCCGGCCATCAGCCCCATCCGCGCCCGACCACTGCGCACGCCCAGGGTCGTGGCGACGGTGTCGCCGAGGTCGAGGGCGTGGAAGGCACGGTTGAGCACGAGGAGCACCGGGGTCACGAGCGCGAGACCGACACCGATGATCAGCACCTGCCCCCAGCCGCGACCGCTGAGCGAGCCGATCAGCCAGGCGTTGGCCACCGCGGCCGAGGGCAGGTACGCCTGGCTGAGCAGATAGTACGTCGCCGAGGTCGACAGCGCGCCGAGCGCGATGCCGACCAGCACGAGCCGCGTGCCGCGCAAGCCGCCGAGCACGGTGAGCACGGCCATGACCGCCAGCGTGATCAGGGCACCGAGCGCGGCGCCGAGCGCGCCCACGCCGAGCGTCCCGCCGAAGGTGATCAGGACCAGCACGGCGCCGACCGCCGACCCGTCGGTGAAGCCGATGATGTCGGGGCTGGCGAGCGGATTGCGGTACAGCCGTTGGAAGATCGCGCCCGCGGCGGCGAGCCCGCCGCCCACCCCGACCGCGACGAGCGCGCGGGGCAGCCGCCGGTCGACGACGAAGAACTGATCGAGCCTGCGTCGCGGCTGCCCGGTGAGCACGTCCCACAGCGCGCCCGGCCCGATCGTGTACTCCCCCACCATGAGTGAGATCGCGACCATCGCCAGGACCGCGAGCACCAGCAGCACGGTGACCACGCTCGCGCGCCGGTCGAATCGCACGGTGCCGCGCCCGAGCCGCAGCACCGCGTCGGTCGGGGTGATCCCGGTGGCGGTGACCCGGCGCGACCCCGGCCCGGACAGCTCGGTGACCGTCACGACTCGGCCCCCATCCGCGGACTGAAGACGATGAGCGCGATGAGCGCGGGACTGCCGAGGAAGGCCGTCATCACCCCGACCGGGACCGGTTCGCCACCGGCGATGATCCGGCCGAGCACATCGGCGGCCAGCAACAGCACGGGGGCGAGCAGCATCGACACGGGCACGAGCAGGCGGTAATCGGCGCCGACGAGGTAGCGCGCGATGTGGTACACCAGCAGCCCGACGAAGGCGATCGGCCCGGCCAGCGCGGTCGCGGCCCCGCACAGCACGGTGACCACGACGAAGCCGAGGAAGCGCACCCGGCCGAGGTTCACCCCGAGCGCGGCGGCGGTGCGGTCACCGAGGCTCAGCGCGTTGAGCGACCGGCACAGCAGCAACGCCAGCAGCGCGGCGCCGACCACATACGGCAGCAGCGGCACGATGTCGGCGAGATCGCGCGCGGCCAGGGAACCGATCCGCCAGAAGCGGAAGGAATCCAGGACGTCCTCGTCCATGAACACCAGCAGCTGCGTCACCCCCGACAGCACGGCCGCCAGCGCCACGCCCGAGAGCGCCAGCCGCAACGGCGAGGCCGTGGCCTGCCCGATCATCGACAGCAGGTACACGACGATCGCCGCCGCGCCCGCCCCGGCGAAGGCGAACCAGGTGTATCCGCTGACGCCGAGACCGCCCGTGAGACTCAACCCGACCACCACCCCCAGGGCCGCACCGGCGTTCACGCCGAGCAGTCCCGGGTCGGCGATCGGATTGCGGGTGAGCGCGCCGATCACCACGCCCGCGGCGCCCAGCGCGACACCGCAGACCAGGCCGACCACCGTGCGGCTCAATCGCCAGTCCCCGATGATCACCCGCACGCTGCCGTCACCCTGCCCGAACAGCGCGGCGACCACCTCGCCCATCGGGATCGACTTCGCGCCGATCGCCAGACTGGCCACGCACACACCGAACAGCAGCACCGCCGAGATCAGCAGCACGGCACCGCCGCGCGCGAACGGGGTGACGCGGGGGCGGGCCGTCGCGGCGGGAGGACTCGAACGCACCGGCGGGACTGTACCCGCCGCCGAGAAGCGAGGGCAACCTTGGTTAGGTTAGGCTAATGTCACTGGGGTGGAGATCAAGAAGAGAAGAAGCCGACGGCTGCTGACCGCCCTCGGCGCGCTGGTCGCGGCGACGAGCCTGGCGCTGACCGGCTGCGGTTCGGCCGATTCCGAGGTCGCCGACGGCCAGGTCGTCACCCACGCGATGGGCGAGACGAAGGTTCCGGCAAACCCGCAGCGCATCGTAGTCCTCGACTCACCGCACCTCGACGCGCTCGTGGCGCTGGGCATCACGCCCGCGGCGGTGACCGAACGCGCGATGGGCTATGGCGCGCCGAAGTACCTGGCCGACAAGCTGTCCGGGGTCCCGACAGTGGGCACCATCCAGGATCCCGACGTGGACGCCATCGCCAACCTGGCCCCCGATCTGATCATCGGCACCAAGGTGCGCCACGAACCGCTCTACACCCAGCTCAGCGGCATCGCACCGACCGTGTTCTCGGAGAACTCGGGCACCAACTGGCACGAGCAGGCGAACCTGACGGCCGCCGCGGTCGGCAAGTCCGCCGAGATGACCGAGCTGCTCACCCAGCTCGACACCCGCGCGAAGGCGGTCGGTCAGCGGATCGGGGCGCCGGGCAGGACGGTGTCGATGGTGCGGTTCACCGAGGACCGGTTCCGCCTCTACGGCCCGGAGACGTTCTCCGGTTCGCTGCTGGCCCAGGTCGGTTTCCAGCATCCGCCGCGGGAGTGGAACAAGTACTCGATGGCCGAACTCGATCCCGAGCAGTTTGAGCAGATCAACGGTGACGTGGTGTTCCACGCCGACTACACGGGATCCTCGACCGGGACCACCAAGGCCAGGGTGACCGCGCTGTGGGGCGCGCTGCCCGCGGTGGCCGGTGGCCGCGCCTACGAGGTCGCCGACGACACCTGGATGCTCGGCATCGGCGTGCTCGGCGCGAACAAGATCATCGACGACATCGAGCGGCTCGCCGCGAAGTGATCCGGTGGGGGCGCCCACGGTGCCCCCAACCCGGTCAGTCGCCGTTCGGGTGCCCACCCTCTTCGTTGACGCGCTGCTCGATCTCGCGCCACCGTCCCGGTGTGGGATGCGGGTATTCGGCCCGGTCGTCGTGCTCGGCTTTCGCCAGCACGGTGGCGGCGGCGTCGATCTCGTCGATCAGTTGCTCGGCGAGATCGCGTTCGGTCTCGTAGTGGCGCTGCGCCCACTGCAGCACGATCTGCGAGTAGGCCCAGCCCGGTTCGGATTTGGCGGCCTCGGCGTCGACCGCGGCGTGCTTCTGCAGCCGGTCGACGTCGGCGATGTGGTCGCGCAGGATCTGCTTGAGCCGGTCGGGCGACCCGAGGTGGCCGAACATGACCCGCAGCAGCACATGGTGTTTGAGCACCGACGGGTCCACCGGCGCGTTGTTCCACCAGGTGGTGACGGCGCCGCGGCCGGCGTCGGTGATCTGGTACAGCCGCCTGCCCCGGGTCGCGTTGTCGCGATCCAGCCGCGAGGTCGCGAACCCGTGCTGTTCGAGCTTTTTCAGCTCGGCGTAGATCTGGCTGTAGGACGGCGTCCAGTAGATGTAGCGCAGACTCCAGTCGGCCCACTTCTTCAGGTCGTAGCCCGAGACTTCCTCCTCGTAGGAGAGCATGGCGAGGACCGCCCAGCTGGTCGGCGGCAGATTGGGCACGCCGGAGTCGGGGTCGGGAGTCGCCATCGGTGCATGGTAGCAAGCCTGGGCAGTGGTCCAGTCCGCATGGCAACCGCTGACCGGGAGGACGTCTTGAGCCGGGCGCCGGGCACCACCGAAGGTGGAAGGCATCGAATTCCGTCCGGGAGGATCCCCCATGAATGCAGACCACGTCGTCGTCGACGCGGATGTCCCCGCCCCCGCCGAGCTGCGCAGAGTGCTCGGGCATTTCGCGACCGGTGTCGCGGTGATCACCGCCCACGACGGGACGGGGCCGCTGGGTTTCGCCTGCCAGTCGGTGGTATCGGTCTCGCTGGATCCGCCGCTGCTGTCGTTCTGCCCGGCCAAGACCTCGACCAGCTGGCCGCGGCTGCGCGAGGTGGGCGCGCTGTGTGTCAACGTCCTGGCCGAGAATCAGGGCACGTTGTGCCGTCAGTTCGCGGTGAGCGGCGCGGACAAGTTCGCCGGGATCGACTGGGAGCGGGCAGGCAACGGCGCGCCCGCGCTGGCGGGCGCGCTGGCCCGGATCGAGGTGACCGTCGAGCTCGAGCACGACGCGGGCGACCACACGGTGGTCCTGGCGCGGATCGGTGCTCTGCGCGCCGTCGAGGGCGCGCGGCCACTGCTGTTCTATCGCGGCGGGTTCGGCGGCTTCGCGGCCTGACAGCCGAGGGGGGGGGGGGGGGGGGGGGGGGGGCCCCCCCCCCCGGGGGGGGGGGGGGGGGGGGGGGGGGGGGGGGGGGGGGTTGGGGGGGGGGGCCGGCGGGGGGGGCGGGGGGGGGGGGGGCCCGCCCGCCCCTCCCCCCCCCGCCCCCCCGCCGCGCGGGGGGCCCCCCCCCCCCCCCCCCCCCCCCCCCCCCTCGGCTGTCAGGCCGCGAAGCCGCCGAACCCGCCGCGATAGAAC
>NZ_JARWOJ010000129.1 GCF_029868625.1 Nocardia neocaledoniensis
GTCCCGGCGGGCTTTACCGGTAGTAGCGGTTCGATAACCGCCCACAACTCATCGTCCACGATCCACGGTGCTGCCACGGCGAAACATCCTGCACGACAGTAAGTCTCACCGCTACCTGACCGAACCCGTTAGGAGGTCTAACGGCTGTCCATAATTCGTTCGACTAGCAGTGAGTATTGTTCTGGGGGTAGCCACTCGGCGGCCTATTCGATGATGGAGTTGATCTCCGGGCTGTGGCCACGCATGTTCGCTCGCCCGACCACACGGCTTCCGCACGAGGGCACCGACCGGTCGTTGCGGGGCCGACATCGGGAGTTGTGTTTCGAGGGCCGGGTGTTGCTGGTGGCCAGGTACTGCGGACGCATCTGACGATGCGTCAACCCGCGGCGGTATTCGGAATGGAAGCCGGCCAAAGCCCGGTGATCGACGACCTGGTACTACGTTGGCGCTGCGACCCCGGTCCGATCCCGCATGGTGTGGCGCTTACGGTGGTCAGCATCTGGTCCGACCTGCGACCGCACATTGCCGCACCGAGTAGGAACCACTGGTACTCGACCCACCATCTGGTCGCCATCGACGCCCGATAACGAAGTCGTCGTCGTGATCGGACGTCCGTTGCACCGCAGGCCTGGACGGAATCCGGCGCCGACGCCTGCCGCACCGCTATGGTCATCGCCGACGGCGGCTACCAGGGAACGGCCTCTTCATCCCGCACCGCCAGGCGCCCGGTGTCGGACTGCCGAAATGGAACAGGCCCACAACAAGTTCCACCGCAAGGTTTACGAGAAATCCCTGAGTAAACCACTCTTTGCCACGTACCGCAAACTGGCGATCGCGTGGGCAGTCGCGGACTACTTCCGCGGGCCGCTCACTTCCATCGGTGCCAGGTTCAATTCCGGCCGAATCAGGGATCTGGCACTATTTCGTAATTCGACTGTGTGAATTGCTCAGCCGCTCAGAAGGATTCGCCGAAGGTGGCGTCGCCTCTCACACAGCTCCTTGATGATCGCGGCAAACGAACGTGACCAGCGGGTGCGTCGAATCCGGGCTGGCGGTAGAGTCATGTCGAAGCGCCACTGGCCATTTGGGTCTATGCGAGCAGGTTCGGTCATAATTGGGGCCCGATGATGTGAGCGGCATCGAGGAAGGCCTGATAGGCGCGGACGAGGTTCGGCTGACTTCGATAGCCGCAGGCGGTGATCGCGTCAAACAGCAGGGCGGCGTCGGGTGCATCCCTTATTCCACCGCTGAGGAGATAGGGCTTGAACTCGTAGATGATTCCTGGACCTCGGCGAAACGCTGCTGGCATCGGATCGCGACCCTGTCTTGGCGCAGACCTGGCTCGACCGGACCACGATGCAAGCCTGCGGAGACCTCGGCGATATCGGGTAGTTGCGGGGGCGTCATCGAGGCAGCCCGCCGCGGCGGTCAGGCAGTGTCGGCGCGGTGCGATAGCGTGTTCGAGGGCGTCACCGAGGTTCTCCCAGATGTGCCACCGATCAGCGACCTGGAATCCTACTGGCTCCCCGCTGGCCACACCTCCGGAGTAGGGCTGTCACCCAATCCTGCAGAAGCCCCGAACGGCTCAGGCTCCGACCGGCTAGACCAGGAACGGGGCCCACTCTCGGGCCGGACACCACGACAACCGGGCAGTCACTCAGATCGGGCATGTGCCATTAGCCGACCACCCGAGCACGTCGGCGACGAGAGTTCATCACCAAAGTTCGCTCCCGACTGGCTGTTCTGCTGACGCCCTGAAGCGGTCCGCAAGTGTGAACGGATCCGGAAAGTGCGTTCGGCTTACCGTTGCGCCGGTTCAATGGTAGGCATTGACTCCAACCGCTTCCTCCGCGCACCACGCGTAAGCCGGAGGCGTCGCAGACGATTTCGACGGCCCCGGCGAACGCAACTGACTTTGTGGCCTTCGTCGACTGTGCGTCCAGGAGAGAGCGGGATGAGTATCAGCGCGCCTGCGAGGCTGATCACGGCCAGCGCGAACGCGGAGTGTTCCACTCCATCCCAGAAGGCGGCTTTCGCATACTCGGCGAGGGGCTCTCCCGCAGCCCCCGCGCGCTCAGCGACTTCGAGTGCACCAGCCAGCGAACTCCGCACCGGGTCGCGAGCAGGCTCAGGAAGGCGGGGTAACACCTCCGCGATCTTCGACGTGTAGTTCGCCGACAGGATGCTGCCGGCGACGGCGACACCGACTGCGGCGCCGATCTCTCGAGTTGCGTCGTTGACCGCAGCTGATACCCCGTGTTTCTCCAAGGGCGTGTCGAGCATGATCGCGTTGGTGGCGGGAGCGGCCGACATGCCCAGGCCAGCGCTCATGATCAGCAGCGGCCAGAGCACATCGAGGTAAGACGAACCGGTGTCGAGGCGCTGGAGGGCCAACAAGCCGACTGCGATGGTAAGTAGCCCGGTCGTGGTCGTCACCCGGAGCCCCAGCCACGCGGCGATCATCGGTGAGACGAGAGACATCACGATGAGGGGAGCAACCATCGGGGCAAGCGCCAAGGCCGAGTGCAGGGGCGTGAACCCCAAGATGAGCTGGAAATGCTGCACCAGCAGGAACATCACACCGAAAGTCACGAGGAATTGAATGGTTATCGACAACGCACCGCTCGAGAAACCTCGGCGGCGGAACAGCCGTACATCAAGCAAGGGGTGCTCGACACGGAGTTCAGTGACGATGAAGGCCACGACACTCATTGCGCCGGTCGCTCCCATGGCGAAGACCCAGCCATCGGTCCAACCACGCGTCGGAGCCTCCATGACCGCGAATACCGTCGTCCCGATCGCCAGTACCACCAAGAACATGCCGCGAACCTCCAGCCGCGGGCATTCGGTGTCTTGTGAATCAGGGACGGTGAGACCAAGCACCAACAGCAGCAGTGCGACGACGGTCAGGCCGACGAAAATCGAGTGCCATGACCAACGTGTGAGGAGCAGACCGGATCCGACCATACCGATTACTCCGCCGGAACCGGCGACACCTGCCCACACCCCGACCGCGTACTCCCGTTTGTCCACCGGTAAGTTTGCGGTCAGCAGCGAGAGAGTCGCAGGCATGACAAAGGCGGCTCCGGCTCCCGCCACAGCCCTGGAGAGCATGAGCCATATCGGGGCGTCGACCAGCACGGGCACCAGAGAAGCGACCGCGAATACGGCCAAGCCTGCCGTCAGAACACGTCGACGGCCATATCTGTCGCCGATCGCTCCCCCTGGCAACACGAGGCAAGCAAGCACCAGCGTATAGCCGTCGACTATCCAGGTAAGCGCGTTTTGATCCGCGCCCGTGTCCAAGGCTATAGCGGGGAGCGCGGTATAGAGCGCTGCCATAGCCGCGACAACGAGAGCCACTGCGCCGCAGGTGACAATCATGGTCCAGGCTGCGGATCTTCGGGCGTCGAGCAGGTGTCCAAAGCGGATCATGTCGGTTCCGGTTCCATTCGCAAGCGGCTGGTTGTCGCCGTCCGTCTTCGCGGTCTGTAGTTCAACTCGGCGTCGCCTCGACTTCGTCTAGTGATGACGGCGTGGGGTATGGCGGGCGACCGCGGCCTTGAATCCGATAGCGACCCCAGAAGTCTCGATCACCGATGGTTCCGGCAGCTTCGCCGGCAGAAGTCCGGACCACTACCGAACGTCGACGACCCTGCAGAAACTCGTCGAGAATGTCACTCTGTCCAACCCGCCCGTACCAGCAGAAGCGGCCATCGATGGGTTGGAAGAAGCCGCGCAGCTCGACCTGTACCTCGACTTCCGTGCTTGCCATGATCACTGTCGCGGACCCGATGTAGTCGGAGTCATCGTGCGGACTATGAGAATTCACTGTGGCTTCCTTCGCGTGATCGCCAGCCGACGCCTGCAACGGGATCCACCACACCCAGCACTGCCGGTGTGGTGGGCCGACGTCGGAATCCGAGGGCGTTGACCGCTTGACAATCCGGTCTGCCGCAGTCAAAGTTACCTCATACCCCGAGTATCCGCTACCCATCGTTCGGGTAACTTTGGGCGGGAGTCCAAGCATTCCGACGGGGTGGCACACCGTGCCAGATACGCCGATGCCGTGCCATCGGCCGAGTCGAGAGATGGACAAATGACATCAAGCGAAGTACGAAGCCACAGCGCCGGGCCGATAGCCGTTACCACTGATGGCATGGCCCGCGTGAGCGGACGCCGACGCACCGATCTTCAACGATCGGCCGGGCGACTGCTCAAGACCTCTGCCGAGAAGTCCTATGACGCCGAGGTTGACATCGACTGGGATAGTCCATGGTGGCCGGATAAGGCATGGCTGCCCGAACACCGGGTGTCGCTCTTCGGCACCGAGATCTGGGACCGGCTCTCGGACGCACAGAAAGTTGAGCTGGGCAAGCATGAACTCGTGAGCATTCTCAGCTTCGGAATCTACGCTGAGAATCTGCTGAGCATGGCGTTGCTACGGCAGAACACCACAGGGGACCTCGTCGACAACAAGTCGCTGTACGCACTCGCCGAAGTTGGCGACGAGAGCCGCCACTCCATGATGTTCGCGCGCTTGATTGCCAAAACGGGCATCCCGCCCTACAAGCTCCCGCGCGGGTTCCTTTCGATGGCGAAGATCCTGCACTTCATCCCGCTGGGGCCGTCCATTCAGGGTGCGACGCTGTTGATCGAGGAGATCCTCGATAGGGCCCAGCGCGAGGCGATGAATGACGAGCGTCTACAGCCACAGGTCCGGCAGTTGATGAAGATCCATGTACTCGAGGAGGCACGCCACATCACGTTCGCGCGAACCGAACTTGTCGATGGCATGCGCGTACGGGGGCGAGTCTCGAGAGCATGGCATCGCGGCGTGCTCGCGGTCGTCGCAAACTTGGCTTATCCGATCTTGATTAACCCGAAGCTGTACCGTGTCGTCGGCGTGCATCCACTACGTGGGTTCTTGGCGTGCCAGTCCGGTCCACACTACCGGGAGAATTTGCAGTTCATGTCCGAGCCGATGATCCGGTTCTTTGACGAGGCCGGCATGATCGAAGGGCGCATCACAATGTTCCTGTGGCGTCTGTCCAGGAGCCTCCCCGAGGATATCGCCCAGCGGTGAGCAGCCCAGTCCGGCGAAAACACAAGCGCACGGACGTGGCCAGGAATTTCGCACGACACATGAATTTGCGGCTAGCACTGGGCGAGCCGCACCGGCCAGAGGAAACCGATGAGCAAAAGTCGATCTGCCAAGTATGCACAAAAGTCCAATGGCTCGGGAGGTGACGGAGCGCGAATCACAGTCCACCGGGCGCAAGTCCTCATCGTCGGAAGCGGATTTTCGGGAATGGGGATGGCAATACAGTTGCTGAGAGCGGGAATAGATGATTTCCTAATTATCGAGAAAGAGACCGAGATCGGCGGAACATGGCGCGACAACACGTATCCGGGCTGCGCATGTGACGTTCCTTCGCATATGTACTCGTACTCCTTCGAACCCAAACCGGACTGGAGTCGGCTCTGGGCAGGGCAGGACGAGATCCAGAACTATCTCACCGGGCTAGCACGCAAGTACGATCTGTATCGGTACACTCATTTTGGTCGGACACTGCAATCCGGACATTGGGATCCCGATGATTCCGCCTGGCATCTGGTCACATCCGACGGCCACGAGTACATCGCCCAGTTCCTAGTCTCAGGAGTCGGAGCGCTACACATACCGAGCATCCCTACAATTGACGGGCAGAAGAACTTCAACGGCACTGTCTTTCATTCGGCGCAGTGGGATCATGATTGCTCATTGGCGGGCAAGAAGGTCGCCGTGATCGGCACCGGAGCCAGTGCGATTCAGTTCATTCCCGAGATTGCCAAGGAAGCCGCTGAACTGCACGTATACCAGCGGACGCCAGCATGGGTACTACCAAGGAAGAATGTCAAGATTCCGGAATCTATCCGGGCGGCATTCACCAGGATGCCGATTCTTGCGAAGGCAGTGCGGGCGGCTATCTACTGGTCAGCAGAATCGTTGTCAATGGGCCTCAATGGCCACCTCAACCTCATGCGCCCACTTGAGAGCATTGCCAAGTGGAACATCGCACAGGGAATCGATGATCCCGTGTTGCGCGGTAAACTCACGCCTAGCTATCGCATCGGATGTAAGCGGATTCTCGGCTCGAGTGACTACTATCCAGCACTGAATCGACCAACCACAACCGTCATCACCGAAGGTATCTCTGAGATAACCGAGGACGCGATCGTGTCACGGAACGGCGAGAAGCGTCCAGCGGATGTGATCATCTACGCGACCGGATTCCATGTGACCGACGGGTTTGAAAGCCTTCGCCTCAAGGGCTCGTCCGGCAGGGAACTCGCAACGGTTTGGTCGGACGAAGGGATCCAGACGCACCTCGGCATCACCACCGCCGGATTCCCCAATCTCTTCTTCCTACTCGGCCCCAACACGGGGCTGGGCCATAACTCCGTAGTCTTTATGATTGAATGCCAGATCAGATACATTATCTCGGCGATCGATCTTGTCAACAAACGTGGCGCAGCTGCGCTAGAAGTACGCGAGCCGGTCCAGCGGAAATTCAACTCCGAAATTCAGGCCAAGCTGGTCAAGGGAGTCTGGAGTAGCGGCGGGTGTACAAGTTGGTACCTCGACGCACAGGGCGTCAACCGAACTGTTTGGCCGGGCTTCACATGGCAATACTGGCGGCGCACTCGCAAACTGGCGCCGGCGGATTTCGGATTTGTCGGCGAGTTGGCCGGTACACAATACACCGCCGACCTCTCGAAGGCGCTCGAGAAGGGGAACCTTCCGAAATGAAAGACTTCAGAGACCGGGTGGTCTCGGTAACGGGGGGCGGTTCGGGCATCGGCCGCGCCGTCGCAATTCGGCTCGCTGGCGACGGCGCCCGGCTCGCGATCGCTGATATCGACGCGGAACGCGCACAGGAGACCGCCGCTGTTTGCAGTTCGCTTGGTGCAGAATGCCGACCCTATGAGCTCGATGTAGCCAATCGTCACGCATTCCAGGATTACCGGAACCGCGTCCTGGCGGAATTCGGATCGATCAGCATGGTCGTCAATAACGCGGGCGTTGCGCTAGGCGCCGATGTAGTGGACATGGAATGGATCGACTTCGAATGGTTGATGGGCATCAATTTCTGGGGTGTGGTTAACGGAACAAAACTATTTCTTCCGGATCTGATTGATTCAGGTGACGGCCACGTTGTCAATGTTTCGAGCGTTTTCGGGCTGATGGCCATACCCAGCCAGAGCGCGTACAACGCGTCCAAATTCGCTGTCCGAGGTTTCACCGAAGCGCTGCGTCAAGAGATGCGAATTAACCGCTTGCCCGTAGGTGTAACCTGCGTTCATCCCGGTGGCGTCCGGACCAATATCGTGCGGGATGCTCGGGGCGTCGGCACAATGGGCGATCAAAAGAAGATTGTTGCCGGATTCGATCGGATTGCTCTCACGACACCCGAAGGCGCTGCGGATTCAATCATCAAGGGCGTGCGTCGCAATAAGCCGCGCGTTCTCATCGGGCCTGACGCCCTCGGCTTCGATTTTATTACGCGGGCGGTAGGGCCACGGTACCAGGACCTCAACGCGCCTCTGGCCCGCCTCGGATTCGCGATAGGTCGCCGATACGGTCTGGTGAATTACAACATTTGATGCCGGACCGCCGGGCCATACGGACGTCCTAGAGTGACTGTCCAGCATCGAGGGAGATGGAATGTTCTCGAAGAAAAATATGCCATGTGAGCTCACTGTGTCCCGCGTGGTGCAGGAGACGCAGGATGCCGTCTCGATATGGTTTGACGTCCCGGAGCATCAATGGGCAACATTCTCGTACACTCCGGGACAGTTCCTGACGTTGCGCATTCCTGGGAGTGGCGAGAGGGAACCTGCAGCCCGTTGCTACTCGCTGTCGAGTTCTCCGCACACCGAGGACGAGCTGGCCGTAACAGTAAAACGCACAGCGGGTGGGTATGGATCCAACTGGCTGTGCGACAATATCACCACTGGCACTATCGTGTCCGTGCTACCGCCTAGCGGACACTTCACGCCGCAGGATCTGAATTCGGATATGGTACTGCTAGCAGCTGGCAGCGGCATCACGCCAATCATCTCAATTATCAAGTCAGCTCTGCTCGAGGGTGATGGCCATCTTGTGCTTTTCTATGCGAACCAGGACGCAGAGAGCGTAATTTTTGGCGAAGACCTTCGCTATATGGCGAAACAGTTTCCGGAACGGCTCATTCTCATAGAGTGGCTGGAGAGCGAGCGAGGACTCCCGGACCGAGAAACTCTCTCAGAACTCTGCAGCGCATATAAGAATCGAATGTACTTCGTGTGCGGTCCAGCGGCTTTCATGGACCTAGTGGGCGACGTAGCGCATCATGTCGGCATCCCGCATGGCAATCTCCATCGAGAAATTTTCCAATCTCTTCGTTCCGATCCGTTCGACACCGAAATTGGCGTCAAGCAGTCGATGACCACGGAGCAGGCACGTCTCGTGGTCTACCTGGATGGTGACCGTGCCGAGCTTCAATGGCCCAAGGATCTTACGCTCGTCGAAGTCCTGCTGAACGAGGGCTTTTCGCCGCCGTACTCGTGCCGCGAAGGCGGATGCGGCGCGTGCGTATGCAAGGTCATAGATGGTGACATACAGATGAGAGTGAACGACGTACTCGACGAGGACGACATCGAGGAGGGCGACCGCCTGGCTTGCCAGTCTCTACCGATCACCGATACTGTCATTGTGACATTCGGCTAACCGTCCACAACCGGCAGTGACCGTCCGGCGGTGACATCGCCAGAATCCAGGCGTTAACGGGCTGCCGACCTCGTGTACTTGTCCATCCGTGTAGCCCGTAGCGTAGGATCGGCATCGTGGCAGGCGCGCGACGGAAAATGTTGGAGGTCGGTAGCTCGGTGGTTCGGCGAGTTGACGCACGATCAAGCCGTTGGGAAGAGCATCGGGCCGTAGTGCGCGCGGAGCTGGTCGATGCCGCGTACCAAGCCTTCGCTAAATATGGCCCCGAGGCCAGCATGGATGATATCGCCCGGGAAGCAGGCGCAACAAAACCTAAGCTGTATCGCCACTTCAACGACAAACAGGGCCTCCGTGCCGCTGTGGTGGAGCGGGCGAAGGACCTCATGTGGACCAACATTCTCGATGCGGTCGACTTCGGATCCGAGCCGATCGGTAAAGTGATGAATCAGCTCGTCGAGCAATATACGCAATTGGTCGACGAGCACCGCAACGTTTTCAAATATCTCGTGCGGAGTCATTTTAGCGAGAGCTCATCAGGATCCGACCAGGCCCTGGAGGATGCACGCGAGCTCGCCGGTTTCATTGCTGGCCATTTCGCCGCCGTGTTGGAGAACGTTGGCGCGGACAGCACCGGCATAGATTTGGTCGTGCAGTCAATCATAGGGGCCAGCCTCTCCGCAACCGATTGGTGGATTGACTCGCAAGCCGACCCATCCGCGATGTCCCGCTCGGCCTTCCGGGATCATCTCAGCGCTATCATTTGGGGAATTATCGATGCGTCGTCACGAGCCCGGGGAATCCGAATCGATCCGACTGCGACGCTGCACACCGAGAATATTGGACTGCTCTAGGCGGATTTCGCATGACAACGAAGTCTGATCAAAGGCCTACATTCCAGGCGTACCATCTCGGTCGCTTTGCTGTGGCTTGCCAGGCCCAGCATGGCCGACGAGCAGGTTCAGGACCGCGCTGGGGTGCGGGGTCTGCTGCAGATTAGAAAGGATTTCGGGCTATAGCTACTGTAATTGCTGATGAGGGTTCTGGAAGGAAGCTGCGCTGCAATGTATCCAGCCCCATTGCTCACGTCATACCACCTCGCGTTGGCAATCATTCTATCATTTCCTTGATATTCAATTGCTTCAGTGCCAGTGGCTGATGCACCGGTGCTACATGTGAGTGCGATACGCATCCCCCCGGCCGGGCACCGGCAAGGACGCCATCGGTCCCGCTCTGCAACCAGTCACCACCGATGCACTCGGAGTCCGAGGTCTCGAACCGGCGCGCTTGCTCGGCGGGTCGGTCGGAAATCCTAGGCTTGGCGAAGGCCGGAGTGAGATGTGGTGGGTGGTCTCACCGAGCGGCGTGCCAAGGTTATTCGGGTCGTCGATAATCGGCTCAGGGCCGTAGGGACGATCGGCTCGTTGGGAAGGCGCGGCAGTCTGGCGCAATGACCGGGATAGACCGGGACGGTGGGCGTCATGTCAAATCCCCGTGGCCCCCAGCGCAGCTAGGGCTGCGCGCAGGCGGGTGGTGGCATCCTCGGCGACCGGATCGAGTGCGGGCTGACCGGTGACTGCGACCATGAGCTGAGGGTTCATCGCTTCGACGATGATGGTGTCGGTGTCGGTGTCGGTCCGGTCGCGACGGACCACGACATTGCAGGGCAGCAGCAGCCCGATCTGGCGGTTGATCTCGACCGCTCGGTGGGCCAGGGGTGGGTTGCAGGCGCCGAGGATGCGGTAGTCCTCCATGTCGTGGCCGAGTTTGGCTTTGAGGGTGGCTTGCATGTCGATCTCGGTGAGGATGCCGAATCCTTGCTCGGCCAACGCGTCTCGGGTGCGTTCGAGCGCGTCGTCGAAGGTGGTGTGCAGCGTGGTCGACAGGGCCAGGTCCATTCGTGTGCTCCGATCCGAGGAGAGTGGTCAGGCGGTGGGGGTTGGGCAGGTCGTGTCGGTCAGACCGAGTCGGCGCATCACCAGGGTGGCCGGGCACCAGCCCGCCGCGCTGTAGAGCAGCAGGTTCGCCCCGACCAGGGCGGCCAGGATCAGCCACCACGGGGACAGGGTCACACTCAGCAATACGCTGAGCAGGACCATTGTCCCGGCCAGGGCCGGGACGAGGCGGGTGATGGTCCATTCGTGCGGTCGCGGTGGCAATGCCATCGGCGGGAGTCCTTCCAGTGTGCGTACCTGACCCCGCGCTGTGCGGGGTCAGGCCAGGGCGAGAAAGAGTTTTTCCAGTTCGTCGATGCTCATGGGCGCGGCCTCACCGTCGGGGGTTTCGGTGAGGCATTCGCGCAGGCCGGTGGCGACGATCTTGAATCCGGCGCGGTCGAGCGCTTTGGAGACCGCGGCGAGTTGGGTGACCACGTCCTTGCAGTCGCGCCCGTCCTCGATCATGGCGATCACCCCGGTGAGTTGGCCCTGGGCGCGGCGCAGTCTGTTGAGGACTTGCGTCATCGCCTCGTCGTTGGCGTTCATCGATGTTTCCCTTCTCGGATCCTCCCCCCAATATACCCCGTGGGGTATAGAAGGGGGTTCCGAGGAAGTGGGTTGGCCGGTGGGTCAGTGGTGAGCGAAGCTGATGGTGGGCAGCACCCGGGTCAGCCACGCCGGGCTCCACCAGGCAGCATGCCCGGTCAGACGCAGAATCACCGGCAACAGCACCAACCGCACCAGGATCGCGTCGAGCAACACCGCGACTCCGAGGATGATGCCCATCTCCTTCGGGGGCAGTGGGTCGGCCAGGGCGAAGGTGAAGAACACCGCCACCATGACCGCCGCGGCGGCGAAGATGACCCGCCCCGAATGCGCGAGCCCGTCGACGTGCGCGGCGTGGGGGTCGCCGGTGCGTTCGTAGTGTTCTTTGGCGGTGGCCAGCAAGAACACCGTGTAGTCCATGGCGATGGCGAAGATCATCGCGAAGAAGAACACCGGCCCCCATCCGTCGAGGAACCCCTGTGGAGTGAAGCCGAGCAGTTCGGCGCCGTGCCCGTCCTGGAAGATCAGCTTGGCCACCCCGAACGCGGCCGCGGTCGAGAGCAGGCTGACCAGGGTGCCCAAGGCCGCGATGAGCGGGGCCTGCAACGCGATCAGCAACAACACGAACCCGAGCACCAAGATGATGGCCACCACGATCGGCAGGTAGTCGTCGAGGGCTTGTTGCAGGTCGAGGTTTTCCGCCGCCGCGCCACCGACCACCGCGTCGGCGGGCAGGTCGGCACGCAACCGGTCCAGGATTTCGGCCATCCGCGGCGCGGAGGGATCGACTGCGGGCATGGCCTGCATCATCACCAGATCGGCGCCGTCGGCGGCGGGCTGGGGCGGGGTGAGCATGACGATGCCGTCGCTGGCGCGCGCGATGGTCGCGGTGGCCGCCGCGTCGGCGGTCGGGGTGATGATCGAGAGCATGCCCGGGGCGCCGGGGCCCATCTGCTCGGCGATCAGTTCATAGCCCTGGCGCACCGGCGCGTCGGTGGGCACGACCGCGATCGAGGGCATCGCGGTCTTGAGCCCGAACACCGGCGCGGCCAGCCCGATCAGGATGGCCAGTGCCAACACGGCGAACGGCCACGGATGCTTGTGCAGGATCTGGCCCCAGCGCGCGAACACCGGCGAGCGGTGCTGCTGGCGGCGCGCGTAGGGCAGCGCGGCGGCGTTGACCTTGGTGCCGAGCGCGCCGAGGACGGCGGGCAGCAGGGTCAGGGTCGCGGCGAGGACGAACACCACCGCGAGCATGATCCCGACCGCCATGGTCCGCACGGCGGGAGCGGGCACGATCAGCACCGCCGACAAGCTCACCAGCACCGTCAGCCCTGAGAGCAGGACGGCTTTGCCTGCGGTGTCCATGGTTTCGGCGACCGCGGCGCGGGGATCGCCGGTGCGGGCCAGCGCGTCGCGGAAGCGCGCGACCAGGAACAGCGCGTAGTCGATGCCCAGGGCCAGGGCGAACATCATGGCGAAGTTCATCGCCCACACCGAGATCGGGGTGATCTGATTCAGCAGCACCAACCCACCCGCGGAGGCCACCAAGCCCGCGAGGGTCAGCAGCAGCGGCAGCCCGGCCGCGACCAGCGATCCGAACGCCAGCACCATGATCGCCAGGGTGACCGGCCACGACAACATCTCGGCCTGGATCATCGCGTCGTGGTTGGCGACATTGAAATCGCTCCACAACGCCGACGCCCCGGTCGGATACACCTCGATCCCGTCTTTCGACAGCGCGGTCAACGCGGCTTTGTGCTCGTCGACAGCTTTGACCATGTCATCAGTGGAGGCATTGGCGCCCGCGATCACGATGCCGGTGTGTCCGTCAGGGCTGATCGTGAACCCCGGCTGCGGGGCGATCACCTGCCCGATCCGCTCGTCCCCGGCGAAGACCGCCGTGGCCTGCTCGACCACCCGTACCATCGCCGGGTCACCGATCGTGGCGGTGTCGGAATGGATCACCACCTGCACCGCGGCCGAGGAGTTACCACCGAAGTGCTGCTGAGCCAGTTCACGGGCACGGACCGATTCCGAGCCGTTGGCTTGCCACCCGGCCCCGGCCAGGGAGGTGAACACACTCGGCGCGGCGGCGCCCAGTGCGATCAGCACCAGCAGCCATATCCCGATCACTGCCCGGGTGCGCCCGGCCATGAACGCGCCCCACCGGCCCAGCAGTCCTGGCCCGGAGGTCGTGCCGGGTGGTTTCGCCGAGGCGGTATCGAGCTTCGTTTCGGTCATCCGACCCTCCTTTGATACCCCCTGGGGTATGTTGATGTCGAGTCCGACCATACCCCAGGGGGTATAGTTGAGCGCAACCCCTGTCCCTGTGTCGAAGGAGTGCAGCGTTATGGGCATCGTCGAATTCATGCGAAGTACCGCCGGGCGCCTGGCCCGTATCGCCGCCGGAATCGCGGTGATCGTGATCGGCTTGGCCGTGATCGGCGGGACCGCAGGAGTCATCGTGGCCGTGATCGGCCTGGTCCCGATCGCGGCGGGAGTCTTCCATTTCTGCCTGCTGGGCCCGCTGTTCGGGGTCGAACTGCAGGGGCGGCCACGCGCGTCCAGCAGTCACTGACGCCACCCCCTGACCGCATCCACCCACCGGCGCGCCGGTCCCTATGGGTCCTGTCCCGAACCGGCGCGCCACCACTTCCCTAGGAGGGCCCTCGATGGCCGACATCGACCTGTATCTCGATCCCGTGTGCCCGTTCGCGTGGGTGAGTTCGCGGTGGCTGCTCGCCGCCGCTCAGGCCGGCCCGCACACCGTGCGGCTGCGGCAGATGAGCCTGGCCGTACTCAACGAGGGCCACGACGTCGACGCCGATCACCGACCGATGATCGAGCGCTCACGCCGCCTCGGGAGGGTCTTCGCCGCGGCCACCGCAACCGGCGGGCCCGAGGCGTTCGCGCGCCTCTACGACACCGCCGGGAACCGGCTGCACGTGCACGAGCACGAGCTCGGGCCCGCCGCACTCGCGGAATCACTGTCCGCCGCCGGTCTGGACCCGGCACTGGCCCGGTACGCCGACGACACCGGTCTCGACAGCGCCGTCACCCGCTCACATCAGGCCAGCCAGGACGTCCTGGGTGGCAATGGCGGCAGCCCGATCATCGTGATCGACGGCGACGGTTTCCAGGGCCCGGTCCTGACCGAAGCCCCTGCCGCCGAACATGGTCCGGTCCTGCTCGAGGCGCTGGTCACCGCCGCGACCACCCCGGGATTCGCCGCCCTGCACCGCCCCTACCAAGGACCCCCGAAAATCGATACCACCCCCGAGGGGGCCCGCTGATGTGCTCACCGGTGCGATGCCGCACCTGCGGTAAAACCACCTGGTCCGGCTGCGGTGCCCACATCGAGGCCGTCCGCGCCGGTGTCGCCCCCGAACACTGGTGCCCCGGACACCCCACCCAGGACACGACCCGACCCTGGTGGGCACTACGCAGGAAATGACCGCCCTCCCCCTGGGCCGGACCGGGTGACCGCTCACGCACCGGCATGAGCATCGACGCCGGGCCGCGGTCGCCCAATAGCTGCTTCGATCGGGCTCGGTGACGCGACTCCGCAGGAAACCGCCGTCAGCGCATCCCCGGCAGAGGGACAGCAGTAGCCTGCACGGACCTGCGGGGTTCGGCGGCCGCCGCTGTGGTGCGGGGGTGTCGGTACCACCACATGAACAAGGCGATGACCAGCACGAGTTCGGCGATTTCGCCGCCGTAGTACATCCATTGCGCTGCTTGTTCCATCTGCGCGGGCGGGTAGTGCGTGCCCGGGGGGAGCCGACCGGCCTCGGCGTAGAGGAGTTTGCCCAGGAACGCGTGGGCGGTGATGGCCGCCAGCACGGTCACCACGCGCAGTGTCAGCCCCGGCCGATGCGGTGCGGGGTCCGGCCCGGCGATCGACCAGGTGAACAGATACCCGGCCGCGAGCATGTGCACCGCGATCAGCACGTGCAGCCAGCCCCGCTGCATGCTCGCCGCGTCCAACGGGGTCAGATACAGCACATACAGGCCACCGACGTTGAGGATCGCGGCAGTGATCGGGTGGCCCAGCAACCGCAGCGCCCGGGTGTGCAGCACCGCGCCCACGCGCTGCCCCGCCCGTGGGGTGAGCGCGCCCAGCAACAACGTCACCGGCGCCGACATCACCAACGCCAGGGGCGCGTACATGCCGATGAGCAGGTGCTGCAGCATGTGCCCGCGCGCGTCGGCGTGCGCGAACGCGCTCACCGGCCCCGACAGCGCCACGATCACCAACACCAGCCCGGACACGAACCCGGCGAGCCGCCACCGGCTCCACCCGCGGTCGAAACGCCGGGAATACCGCCCCATCCCCACCAGATACAACCCCAGCAGCACCACCGGCACCACCCATCCCAGCCATCCCGCACCGGCGTGGGTGGTGGTGTGCTCGAGGTGGTCGGTGTGGTGGGGGTGCTGTGTCAGCAGCATCGTCGCGCCCTATCGCGTGCTGTCGGGGACATCGAGGCCTTTCGAGCCCCCGAGATCGAGGCGGATCCCGCCATCGGGGCTGCGCAGGCTCCGGCGTAGCAGCACGCCTCCGACCAGCAGGCTGGCCACGATGCACACCCCGGCGCCGGCATCGTATTTCCACACCTCGTCGCCGTAGTGGATCTGATGCCAGTTCAGCAGTTTGTGAATGACGACCTCGTCGACCAGCCCGATCACCCCCAGCGCCAGAAAGAATCCGGTGGCCTGCCACAACGGGCGCCATACTCCGCGACGGCGCAGATCGGCGTACAGGTAGCCCGAGGCGACCAAGGCCACCACGCCCACGGCCTGGAACAACCCGTCACTGAGCATGGCCACCCCGGGAGTGGAGCGGTCGTAGAAATGATGCCAGTGCAGCAGCAAATGCAGAAAGGTCTCATCGACGATCGTGAATACCGCTGTCGCCAACAAGATTCCGGCCACCAGCGAGGTCCGGGCCCCGGCACCGACCACCCGCTAGGGCGGTTCTCCGCTGCGGATTTTCGGTCCGGCACCGTGTTCTCCGACGAACTCATTAACGCGCCCCTTTCCGTCTTGCCGTGCACGGACCCGAACCTGCCTCGTCTACCCGGCTTACCCGGCGAGCTGCCGGTCAATCACCGCGCGGCTCCCGCGACGACGACAGCGCACGGCTACCCACCGCGCAACCACCGGTCGAGGTCCTACTCGGAAACACCGGCGGCGCCGAGCCTGCCCCAGATTTCCGGTAAAGGAGTGCGCCATCGTTTGATCGCTCATCGAGCGGGTATCGCGGTTGGGGTTCGGTTCGGTCACGGGTGAGGAGTGCAGATGGTGCAGGTCCCAGCTCAACAGGCTCCGCCTGTCGAAGCCTCTCGCCCGTTCCCAGCCCGAGGCGGACCCAAAGGTTCAGCGGTGTGGAAAATCGTCACCACCACCGACCCCAAGCTGCTGGGGATCATGTACCTGGTCACCACCACAGCGTTCTTCCTCATCGGCGGGCTGATGGCGCTGCTGATGCGCGGCGAACTCGCCCGCCCGGGCATGCAGTTCCTGTCTCCCGAGCAGTACAACCAGCTGTTCACCATGCACGGCACGATCATGCTGCTGTTCTATGCGACCCCGACGGTGTTCGGGTTCGCCAACGCGATCCTGCCCTTGCAGATCGGCGCCCCCGACGTGGCCTTCCCTCGACTGAACGCCTTGAGCTACTGGCTGTTCCTGTTCGGCGCGACGATGGCGGTCTCGGGATTCCTCACCCCCGGCGGGGCCGCCGATTTCGGATGGACCGCCTACCAGCCCCTGTCCGATATCGTGCATTCCCCGGGCGTGGGCGCGGACCTGTGGGTAATGGGTCTGGTGGTCTCGGGATTGGGCACTATCCTCGGCGCGGTCAACATGGTTACCACCGTGGTATGCCTGCGCTGCCCGGGCATGACCATGTTCCGGATGCCGATCTTCACCTGGAACATCCTGGTCACCAGTGTGCTGGTACTCCTGGCGTTTCCCGTGCTCACCGCCGGGTTGCTCGGCATCGCCTTCGACCGCCACCTCGGCGGCCACATCTTCGACCCCGCCACCGGCGGGGCGATTCTGTGGCAGCACCTGTTCTGGTTCTTCGGACACCCCGAGGTCTACATCGTCGCGCTGCCGTTCTTCGGCGTCATCAGCGAGATCCTGCCCGTGTTCAGCCGCAAACCCATCTTCGGCTACACCACCCTGATCTACGCCACCCTCGGCATCGCCGGGCTGTCGATGGCGGTATGGGCCCACCACATGTACGCCACCGGCGCGGTCCTGCTGCCCTACTTCTCACTGATGTCGTTTCTGATCGCGGTCCCGACCGGGGTCAAGTTCTTCAACTGGATCGGCACCATGTGGAAAGGCCAGCTCACCTTCGAAACCCCGATGGTGTGGGCGCTGGGTTTCATCGTCACGTTCCTGTTCGGTGGCCTGTCCGGAGTGATCCTGGCCAGCCCACCGCTGGACTTCCACGTCCACGACAGCTACTTCGTCGTCGCACACTTCCACTACGTGCTCTTCGGCACCATCGTGTTCGCCACCTTCGCCGGGATCTACTTCTGGTTCCCCAAGATGACCGGCCGATTCCTCGACGAACGCCTCGGCAAACTCCACTTCTGGACCACCTTCATCGGCTTCCACGCCACCTTTCTGGTCCAGCACTGGCTCGGCAGCGAAGGCATGCCCCGCCGCTACGCCGACTACCTGCCCACCGACGGATTCACCACCCTCAACACCATCTCCACCATCGGATCGTTCCTGCTCGGTGCGTCGATGACGACATTCGTGTGGAACGTGTTCAAAAGCTACCGATACGGCGAGGTCGTGGCAGTCGACGACCCGTGGGGCCACGGCAACTCCCTGGAATGGGCTACTACCTGTCCACCACCACGACACAACTTCTACGACATACCCCGCATCCGATCCGAACGACCCGCGTTCGAGCTGCACTACCCCCACATGATCGACCGCATGCGCAGCGAAGCCCACGTCGGCCGGGGCACCAAAACCGTCCACGCCGACACCGACCACACCACCAAATCAGTCGACGCTGCACCCTGAAACCACTCCCGACGCCACCCAGCTCGTACGTCGATCTGCTACGGAAAGCCCGCTATCACGGGCCGGGCCTCCGCATTCGGCCCAGAAGGCCAGCCATAGTGGTTCTATCGGTGATCTCTGACGTCACCGATAGGTAGATCCTGACGTCGCCCCAGATCCGAAGATGTTTGTATCGGCGAATACTGACGTCGCGATCTTGGTTGCGAGTGATCAGTCCGCATTGCCTGGGTTCTCAGCACGTCGACCTTGCAGCCTGGCGAGGCCGGATCGAAACCGTGCTCAACCACCCAGCGGGCCCCAGGAGGCTACGCAACGACCACCAGGCGCGGATCACCTCGAGGTCGATGTCGGCACCGTAACCGGCGACGACGTCACTGAGGTGTTCCGGGTGTTCGAGCGTCAGGATGGCGAGGTCATACAGGGGATCGCCCTGGGCCGCCTCGGACCGGTTAACGCCAGTGACCTCATCGCCTTCGACGAACACGTGGGAGATCTGGAGGTCGCCGTGGGTGAATGCCGGCGTTCACGGCCGAAGCGCGATCTCGGCTATCCGGCGGTTGTGTGCGACTACGTTGGTGGGGCCACCCCGCTCCTGGTAAGCGCTGCACATTTGCGGTTGAGCTCCGATGCGTGCGCGTCGAGGCTGCGGCCGGGCCATGGCGGTAGCGGCGCGTCGTGCAGCTTCCGTATGGTGGCGCCCGCTGCGGCCCACGCCGCTGGCGATGCGGTCGACGGCTCACCGAGGCGCCGAGTGCCAATCCTCGGCAGAGCGGCGAGCGCGAGCACTGGTGGCTTAGACCTCCTAACGGGTTCGGTCAGGTAGCGGTGAGACTTACTGTCGTGCAGGATGTTTCGCCGTGGCAGCACCGTGGATCGTGGACGATGAGTTGTGGGCGGTTATCGAACCGCTACTACCGGTAAAGCCCGCCGGGAC
>NZ_JARWOJ010000130.1 GCF_029868625.1 Nocardia neocaledoniensis
CGCTCCGGCCGTGGCGAACGCCCGGTGGGGGAGCGGCGGACCCGACCGCGCCCCGAGGCCGAGCGTGCCCGGCGCGAGGGCGAGCGCGGGCTGCGGCCGGAGGACCACGGCCCGCGCCTGGACCACGAACGGGCCATGAACCCGCGGCGCAAGCCGCGCCCGGCCGAGCCGGCGAAGCTCGTCAAGCCCGTGCGCCAGCCGAAGGCGGATCGTCCCGACGACCTCGCCGACCGCGCCATGGGGGCGGGCCGGTCCAAGGCGAAGGGAAAGCCGGAGCGGCGCAAGCAGTCCGGCCCACCGCTGCTCGACGACGCCACCCGCGCCCGCTACGAGATGATCGCCCGCGAACAGTCGGGCCTGCGCGCGGCCTGGGCGACCTTCCGCATCCACACCGACGACCTGCGCCGCAACAACGCCCAGGCCCGCAACGAGGCGGTCGTCAGCGACGGATTCGATCGCACCACCGCCGAATTGACCGACCGCGGCTACTCCGGCCCCGGCGGCGGCAAGATGAACGTCGTCGGCCGCCCGGTCGAATACCGGGCCACCACCGCCCAGGTCGCGGGCCTGTGGCCCTGGTCGGTGGGCGCGGGCGCGCCGCTGATCGGTACGCCGCTCGGGTCGCACCTGCACACCGGCGCGCCGGTCTGCTTCGACCCGATGAACTGGTTCATGCGCGGCAGCTTCATCACCGCGCCCAGCCTGTTCGTGCTCGGCCTCAACGGTTTCGGCAAGTCCTCGCTGGTGCGCCGGATCGTGCTCGGCGGCATCGCCCAGGGCATCACGCCGCTGATCCTGGCCGACGTCAAACCCGATTACCGCAAGATGGTCGAACTCGTGGGCGGCCAGGTCATCGACCTCGGCTACGGGCACGGCAAGCTCAACCCGCTGGCGGCGGGCGTGCTCGGGTCCGTGGTGCCCCGGCTGGACGAGTTCCCGGCGCTGCAACGGCAGGTGCTGCAGGACCTCCGGGCCAGGCAGGTCACCCTGATCGCCGGTCTGGTCGAGCTGGTGCGTGGCGCCAGGGTCGCCGACTTCGAGGAAACGCTCATCGCGACCTCGCTGCGCATCCTGTACCAGCCGGGTAGCGGCTACACCCCGGACAAGCCGCCGATCATGGAGAACCTGCTGGAGGTGATCGTCGGCGGCGGCGCGGAACTGATGCTCGACGCGGGCGCCGACAACGAGGACGAGTACCAGAACGCGATCAAGCACCTGCGCCGCTCGCTGCGCGCGCTCACCCAGGGGCCGTTCGGCGCGATCTTCAACGGCCAGACCTCGGTGCCGATCGACACCGGTGCCGTGGCGGTGTGCATCGACGTCTCGCACATCCCCACCGGCGACAAGAAGCTCAAGGCCGCGGTCATGCTGGCCTGCTGGGCCGACGGGTTCGCCTCCGTCGAGGCCGCGCACGTGCTCGCCGACGCCAAACTCGGCCCGCAGCGCTACTTCCAGGTCGTGATGGACGAGCTGTGGCAGGTGCTCGGTCTCGGCGACTTCATGGTCGACCGCGTCGACGAGCTCACCCGCCTGCAGCGCGGCCTGGCCACCGCGCTGATCATGATCAGCCACACCATCAAGGATCTGCAGGCGCTCGGCTCCGACGCCGCGATCGCCAAGGCGATCGGCTTCCTGGAACGCGCGCGCGCCAAGATCTTCGGCGCCCTGCCCGCCGAGGAGATCAGCAGGCTCGATTCCACCGTGCCGTTCACCTCCGCCGAGCAGGAGATGGTCACCGGCTGGTCGGCGCCCCAGGCGCTCACCGGCGAGGCGCTCCGTCCCGGCCAGCAGCGTCCGTCACCGCCCGGCACGGGCAAGTTCCTGCTCAAGATCGGTGAGGATCGCCGCCCCGGTATCCCCTTCCACATGGAGTTCACGGTGTCGGAGAAGGAAAGCGGAATCCACGACACGAATCAGCGGTTCAGCGAATTCGGTGACACCCCGCGTGCCACCACCGAACCGTCGACGAACGGAGGTCGGCAATGATGCCGCACCGGTCCTACCGCAGGGTCTCGCCCGAGGTCCGCACCGCCGCCGTCGAGCAGGTCATGGCCCTGACCGACAAGTTGCGCAGCGAATCCGAGGCCTGCCGGGTGGTGGCCGAACAGATCGGCGTGCACGCGAATTCGGTGCGCAACTGGGTGCGTGCCGCCGAGGGCCCGAGCCTGGAGCGGATGGACGCCACGGCGCTGCGCCGCAAAGTGGTTCTGCTGCAACAGCAGCTGGCGGCCGCGGCCGAGATGAACCGCACCCTCGCCGACACACTCAACGAAACCCGGCGCCGGACGTGACCACCGCCGCGGACTCCGGTTCGCCGGCGGGCTCGCACAGGCGATCACCTTCTGCGGCGCACCCGGATCGCGGCGCCCGGCGCGGAACGCCAGGAGGCGGCCGGTGAACCTCCGCACCATGACGATGTCGGCGTTCGGCGCCGTCATCGGGTTGATCGCGCTCGTGCTGGTGATCGTGCTGCCTTCCTCGGACGAGACCTGCGAGACCACCGATGTGCTCGACGGTTCCTCGGTGCCGACGTTGCCCTCGCTCGGCGGCGACCTCCCCGGCGAGGTCAGGGCGAGTGGCTCGCCGACCACGACCAATCCGGCCGTCACCGGAACACCCTCGCTGGCGGCGGGTGTCGGCCCGCTGCGGCGTACCCTGCCGCTGGAGGTCGGCACGTTCACCATCTCCGATGTCTACGGCTCGCGCGGTGGCGACCACAAGGGCATCGACATGGCCGCCACCGACGGGACCACCATCTACTCGGTCGCCGACGGGCGTGTCGTCGCCGCCGGACCCGCCTCGGGTTTCGGCAACTGGATCGTCGTGGATTCGGTCGACACCAACGGCCGCGCGTATTCCGCGGTCTACGGGCACATGTGGGACCACGGTGTGAAGGTGCGCGCCGGCCAGACGGTCACCGCGGGGCAGCCGATCGGGATGGTCGGCTCGGCGGGTGAATCCTCCGGTCCGCACCTGCATTTCGAGATCGTGCCCGGTGGCCGCTTCACCGGTGGTCGCCAGATCGATCCGATGCCGTGGCTCGACGGCGCGCCGACCCCCGATGTCGGTGGGGCGCGGGCGTTCTCGATCGATCCGAACTGCGTGCGCGGATTCGGTAGCGCGGGTGGGGCGCTCGCCGACGGCAAGGTACCCGCCGAGCTCGAGATCTGGTATCGCAGGGCGGGCTCCGTCTGCCCGGAGATCTCCTCCTCGCTGCTGGCCGCACAGGCCAAGCAGGAGTCCGGATTCCGGCGCGGGCTCACCTCGCCCGCGGGCGCGCAGGGTCTGGCCCAGTTCCTGCCCGGCACCGCCGTGAGCATCAATCCCGACGACGGCAAACCATATGTTCTCGACGCCGACGGCAACGGCACGGCCAGCGTGTGGGACGACGGTGACGCGATCATCGGCCAGGCGCGCTACATGTGCGCCATCGCGCACAAGATCTCGGGCTGGATCGCCGAGGGCCGGGTCTCCGGTGACCTGGCCGCGCTGACCCTGGCGGGCTACAACGCCGGTGAGGGCGCCGTGCTCGCGTCCGGCGGCATGCCCAATCAGTACGCGGCGCACTACTCCGAGACCCGGCCCTATGTCACCAACATCCTGGCGATGGAACCGCAATACCGCGCGCCCGGCGCGCAGGGCCGGTTCACCCCCGAACCCGGTGGGGGCGGCGCGCAAGTCGTCGAGGCCGCGCACGACTGGCTGGGCACGCCGTACGTGTGGGGCGGTGGCGGTGTGCAGGGCCCGAGCAGCGGCGGCTTCGACGGTCCCGGCCTGACCGCCGCCGCGGTGTTCGCGGCGTCCGCGGGGGAGGTGACCCTGCCGGGCACCGCCGAGCAGCAATGGGAGTCCGGCCGCGAGGTCCCGCTCGCGAAGGTCGCGCCCGGTGACCTGGTGTTCAGCGGATTCGGGCCGAAGGGACCGTCGAAGGTCGGGATCTACGCGGGCAACGGTCAGCTGATCCAGGCGATGCCGCCGTCGAGCAGCGGCGGGGGCGGTGGCGTCGTCGAGGTGGCGGTGCCGGGTGACGCGCGGGCGAGGAGGGTGTTGTGACCACACGTCGGCGCGCACCGGGGATAACCTGGTGGGAGAGAACACGAATCCGCACGATCCCGGCGGTGATGCTCGTGGCGGTCCTCAGCACGGTCGCCGCATGTGGCGGTGACGCCGATACCGCGCGCTCCGACGGCGCCACCTCGACCACCCGGCTGCTCGACGCCGCCACGGTCGACCCGACGACGCCCGACGGTGTCGCGGTCGTCGCCCTGCGCGAGATCTACACCTGGAACCCCACCACCGAGGAACCCGGCGACTCGGTGCAGCGAGCGCGAAAATGGCTGGGGCCCAGCATGATCCGTATGCTGGACAGTTCGGACGGGGTGACCGGAACGCCGAAACCCTCGCTGCAGTGGGCGGACTGGGGCAAGGCGAAGGCACACGTCGAGGCGTTCACCTTCGCCTCGGGGGAGCCGGCGCCGCCCGGCGCCGATCCGACCGTGGCGCAGTACAAGATCGGCATCGAGCAGACGGTCGTCTATCCGAACGGGCGGTCCGAGGAGCTACCACCGAGCACCGTCATCGCGACCGTGGTACAGACGCCGCAGGGCTGGCGCCTCGACGCGTTCCGTTGAGCACCACCACCATCCGAGAAGTCCACAAGGAGGCACACGTGGCGAAGAAGAAGGTGACGGATCCGGCCGCGGTCGGACCCGACACGACGCTGATCCTGATCGTGTTCGGCTTTGCGACGCTGATCACCCTCGCCGTCGCGCTGCACCTGGGCAACGCGCTCTCCGTGGTGCCGCAGAACATCCCGGTGAACCCGATCGCCGTGGTCGCCGACCTGGCCCGCGGCAAGCTGCAGTGGCCGCGCGCGTCGACGGTGATCGTGATCATGGTCGTGCTCGCGGTGATCGCGTACGTGGTGATCCGCAAGCAGCTCAAGAAGCGGGCGGTCAAGGGCAGGCTCTCGATCGACGACAAGGCCGACCATATGGGCACCGGCAGCGCCATCGCCTCGATCACCGAGGCGGGTGTGCGGGAGAAGGCCAAGGACCTCGGGGTGCGCCTCGGCACCAACGACGCGCCCGGGGTGCCGATCGGCATCGCCGTCGCCGACGGGACCCCGCTCTACGGCTCCTACGAGGACCTGCACCTCGATATCTGGGGCCCACGCCAGGGCAAGTCGACCTCCCGGGTGATCCCGGCGATTCTGTCGGCCATCGGCCCGGTGCTCACCACCTCCAACAAGCGTGACGTGGTCGACGCGACCCGCAATGTGCGCGAAGCCAAGGGCAGCGCGACCTTCGTCTTCGACCCGCAGGGCGTGGCCGGGGAACGACCGGGCTGGTTCTGGGATCCGCTGGCCTGGGTCGACTTCCGGCGCGAGGGCTGTGAGATGCGCGCGGCCCGGCTGGCCGGTCATTTCGCCGACGCCGAGAGCAGCGGCGCCGACCACACCGACAGCTTCTTCGACCCCGAGGCCGAGGACCTGCTGGCCGGGCTGTTCCTGGCGGCCGCGATCGCGGGCAAGCCGATCACCCAGGTGTGGGAATGGGTGACCAACCCGCAGAACAGCGAGCCGATCGAGCACCTGCGTGGCGCCGGGCACGACTTCACCGCGGCCGGCCTGGCCATGCAGTACAACGCCGAACAGCGCACCAAGAGCGGCATCTTCGGCACGGCCAAGAAGATGGTCCGCTGCCTGCAGATGTCGAACGTGCATCCGTGGATCACGCGCGGCGCCGGGGACCGGCTGCAGTTCGACGAGCTCGAGTTCGTCGAACGCAACGGCACGCTGTACTGCCTCTCGCTCGAGGGTCGCGGTTCGGCCGCGCCACTGGTCAGCGCGCTCACCGAGGCTGTCATCGATGTCGCGATGCGCAAGGCGGCGATGTCGTCCGGCGGGCGCCTGCCGATCCCGCTGCTCGCGGTGCTCGACGAGGCCGCCAACGTGGTGCGCTGGAAGGACCTGCCCAAGCAGTACAGCCATTTCGGCTCGCGCGGCATCGTGGTGATGACGGTGCTGCAGTCGTGGGCGCAGGGCGCGCGCTGCTGGGGCGACGCGGGCATGAGCGCGCTGTGGTCGGCGGCCAACATCAAGGTGCTCGGCAGCGGTGTCGACGACATGGCGTTCCTGCGCGACCGGTCCGAGGCCATCGGCGAATACGACTCCATCTCGTCGTCGATGTCGCAGTCGGGCAGCAGCAAGAGCTACTCGCGTTCGCTCAGCTCGTCGGTGACCTTCACGGCCCAGGGGCTGGCGACGCTGCCCCGCGGTCGCGCGGTGGTGTTCACCTCCGGTCAGCCCGCCGTGCTGGTCCGTACCGTGCCGTGGTGGGAGTCCGAGTACGCCGAGGCGGTCAAGCAGTCGATCGAGTACAACGATCCGACCCGCAAGACCCGCATCGACGATCTCATCGGCACCCCCGTGCTGTCGCAGTCCACCCCGCCCGATCAGATCGGTGACATCGAGGAGGTCAAGCCCCTGTGAACGACCAGACGCAACCCGCACGTGAGCTCACCAACGGGTACGCCACGGTGTTCGACTTCGTGACCGACTACCTCAGCCGGGTGTACAGCAGACAGGTCACCGACATCAGCGACACGGTGTGGTGTCCGGAATGGTGGCGCCATCCCGAGGCCGCGGTGCGCCTGCACGCGCTGTGGCAGGCGTGGGAACACTTCCGGCTGGAGGGCGGCCCGGGGATCAGCGTGTGGTTCCTCGATCACGCCGACCCGCACATGGCGAAGCTGTTCGATTCGCGCGGACCGTTCAAATACTGCAGTGTGCGCAACGGTCACAAGGACATGCTCGAGCCGCTGCCCTTCGAAGAACAGGTCGGCGCGGACCGGAAGCTGTTCACCGACCCGGATGTCGATTTGACGATCAACAAGACCAGGCCATGACCGTCGCGGTTCGGTGGGGGCGATGCCCGCCGCCACCGAACACCCGTGCGGGTCAGCGGCCGCGGTCGATACCGCGCTCGATGCCCCGTTCGAGGCTGCGTTCGAAGCCGGCGCGCCGGGCGCCGGCGTTGGTCCGGCGGATCGCCTCCTCCGGCGAAATCCCCTGGCCCATCTCGACCAGCATCCGCACCTCCGCCAATTCCGGTGCGACACCGGCCCGTTGGAGATGGGCGGCGATGGCCGCGCGCCGCTCGACCGAGTCGTAGCCCACCTGCGGGGCATTCGCGCCGACCGACGCCGCGGTACTGCTGCTGGTGCTCGCGAACGGGGAGGACGGGTCCTTCTCCAGGCTGAGCCCGCGTGCCTGCGTCGCCTTGTTGCCGACCGACATCATCTGGACCAGCTCGATGTTGCGGGGGTCCTTGGCCTTCAGGTCGCGGGCTTCGCGGACCTGGAGTTCCCTGGCTTCCTTCATCTTCGCCTCGACCGCCTTCGCGCGGGCCTCGGCTTCCTTCTGCCCGTGTTCGCGTGACTTGAGCGCGACGAGAGTGGCCATCTGCAGCATGGTGCGCATCATCGCCGCAGTTTCGCTACCGATGTCGTCGAGTTCCGCCATGACTGCTCCCCGATGCGGCTGTGGAAGTGGACATCTGAGACTACCGCGCGAAGGACACGACCGAAACACGACGGGGCGCCCCCCCCCGTGGCCGCCCGCCCAGCCCCGGGGGTTGGGGCGTCGGCCGCCCCCAGAAACCGGCTGAACGGAAAACGCCACGACCG
>NZ_JARWOJ010000131.1 GCF_029868625.1 Nocardia neocaledoniensis
ACCTCGACCGCGGCTTCACGATCGCGTTCCTGATCGGCGCCGCGACCGCGGTGCTCGGCGCGGCGGTCGCGGCGGCCCTGCCCCGGCGGATCGTGCAGCTGTCGGCACCGCGCAAGGTCGATGGCCCCGAAGAGGAAGGACTGGTGTTCGCGCACTGACCCCGTGAACGACGCCAAACCCCCCCCCCCAGCGCAGCGTGGCGGGGGCGCGGGGGGAGCAGGTTGCGCGCGTAGAGGGGCCCCCGGTCTTCGCACACCCCCAACCCCCGGGCGCGGGCCGGGCCCCCCGCCCCCGCCGCGCCGCCCCCGGGGGGCGGGGCGCCGATCAGGAACGCGATCGTGAAGCCGCGGTCGAGGTAGAACACCGCGCCCTGGGTCATCTCCGGCGGGATCGGGGCGATGTAGGAGTTGTTCATGACCGTGAACGCGATGACCGGCAGGACCGCCGGGAACACGCTCTGCGAGACGCCGACCAGGCTCGCCGTGCTGGCCTGCAGCTGCGGCGGCACGGCCTCGATCAGCAGGTTCGGGATCGCGGCGTAGGCCATGCCCATGCCGGTGCCGAACACGCCGGCGAAGACGATCAGCAGCGGCTTGCTGTCGTGCGCGAAGGCGGTCAGGGTGAAGCCGACGGCCATCAGCAGCATGCCGATGGTCATCAGGACGCGCGGGCGGACATCGCCGCGGCCCACGAGCAGACCGACCACGACACCGCCGACCACGACCATCAGGCCCACCGGCGCCTGGAAGATCGCGAAACCCTCCGCGCTGACGCCGAAGCCGTAGCCGAGACCCAGCACGTCCGGTGTCATGGCCAGCATGGGCAGCAGGATGGTGAACAGCCCGCTGGCGCCGTAGCAGAGTCCGGCCCCGATGGTGGTGAGCAGCACCGAACGGCGGCCGAGCACCTCGAGGTCGATCAGCGGTTCCCTGATCATCCGGGCGGTCACCAGCCACGCCACCAGCAGCGCCGCACCGCCGGCCAGATAGGCCATGGTCGAACCGGCCCGCCAGCCCCACGTCGGCCCGAAGCTGACCGCGATGAGGATGCCGGCGATGCCGCCGCCGAGCAGCAGCGCGCCGAGCGGATCGATCCGGGAGCGCAGCCGCACCGGCGATTCGGCGGTGGTGAAGAAGATCAGCACGCCCAGGGCGGCGAGACCGATGACGAAGAACCAGAAGATGCTGCGGAACCCGTGGTTGTCGATCAGCCAGCCGGTGAGGAACGGCGCGGGAATCGCGATCAGGCCCATGCCGCTGGTCGCGATGCTCACCGCCAGCGCGACCGTCTTCGCCGGGAACACATCCCGGATCAGTGAATAGCTCAGGAACAGGCAGGGAATGAGCAGGCCGGTCAGCGCGCGGCCGGCGATCAGGACCGCGTAGCTGCCCGCGAGCGCGGACAGCAGCGAGCCCGCCGCCGCCACGGTGACGCACCCCAGCAGCGCCTTGCGCTTGCCGTACATGTCGGCGAGCTTGCCGATCAGCGGTGCGGTGACGGCGCCGACCAGCAGGAACGAGGTCAGCAGCCACGCGCCCTGGGTGGTCTGGTAGTGCGCGGCGATCGACGGCAGCGCGGTCGAGATCATCATGTAGCTCACCGCGAGCATCTCCAACAGGAGCACGATCGAGGCGAGTGACAGGATCAGCCGGGGAGTCCAGCGGGTGGGTGTCGGGTCGGGAGCGACCATCATCGGTCCTTTCACAGATGGTTCCCGCATTCGGAGGAGGACGGAATGCGTAACGCGCATCACACGTCCTCCCGGCCGGTCACGGCGCCGGACATCCCAGCCACTGGGAGACGGAAATGCCGGGCGTGCGGATTGCCGGTGGGAAAACCCTCGGTGAGCAGGACGTTCACCGTGTATCACAACTCCCGGACACGTGCAGCCGGAGTGAAACGTCGCGTGTTCCGGCGCCACCCGTCAGCGCAGCTGGTCGCGGCGGCGGATGAGGTGAGCTGTCTCGCCGGTATTCCCCGACAGCTCGATCGCCCTGTCGTACGCCGCGCGCGACTGCCCACTGCGGCCGAGGCGGCGCAGCAGGTCGGCGCGGGTGGCGTGGAAGGCGTGATAGCCGGCCAGTGGCTCGGCGAGCCGGTCGACCAGGGCCAGCGCCACCTCGGGCCCGTCGAGTTCGGCGACGGCGATGGCGCGGTTGAGGGCGACGATCGGTGAGGGGTCGAGGCGGACGAGCTGGTCGTAGAGGGCCACGATCTGCGACCAGTCCGTGTCGCGGATGTCGCGTGCGGAGGTGTGCACGGCGTTGATCGCGGCGAGGATCTGGAAGCGGCCCGGCGGCAGGCCCGCCGCGGCGGCGGCGAGGCGTTCACGCACCAGCCCGTGGCCCTCGGCGATCAGGTCCGCGTCCCAGGCACCGCGGTCCTGCTCGTCGAGCGCCACCAGTTCGCCGCGCGCCGAGACCCGTGCGGTGCGCCGTGCTTCGGTGAGCAGCACGAGCGCGAGCAGCCCGGCCACTTCGCCGTCCCGCGGCAGGAGTGCGCGCAGCAACCGGGTCAGCCGGATCGCCTCGGTGGTCAGATCGGGCCGGACGGGATCGGTGCCGGGGCCGCTGGCCAGATACCCCTCGTTGAAGACGAGGAACAGCACGGCGAGCACCCCGGTGACGCGGGTGGGGAGATCTTCGGCCGAGGGCACCCGGTAGGGGATGCGCGCCGCGGCGATCTTGGCCTTGGCGCGCGTGATCCGTTGTCCCATGGCCGCTTCGGTGACCAGGAAGGCTCTGGCGATCTCGGGAACGGTCAGGCCGCCGACCATGCGCAGTGTCAGCGCCACGCGGGTGGGCATCGCCAGGGCGGGATGCGCGCAGGTGAAGATCAGCCGGAGCCGGTCGTCGTCGACGGCGCCGGGCGGCTCGGGCACGGTGCTGTCGTGCAGCATCAGCGCCTCCCTGTGTTTGTCGGAGCGCCGGTGTTCGCGCCGGATCCGGTCGATGGCTCTGCGGGTGGCGGTTGTGGGCGCGGATGATCGCCGCCTCGACCTCGTTCACAGGAACGGGCGCACCTCGAGCTTGCGATCGCAGACCTTCGAGGCCTCGGTGGCCAGCCGCAGCGCCACATCCAGATCGGGCGCCTCCCACACCCAGACGCCGGCGAGATACTCCTTCGACTCCACGAAGGGGCCGTCGCTGAACACGGGTCGTTCGCCCCGGTTGTCCACGACGGTGGCCGCGTCGGTGTCGGCGAGTCCGCCCGCGAACACCCAGTAGCCCTCGGCCATCAGCCGTTCGTTGAACTCGCTGATCGCGGGCATTCGGTCGGTGCTGCCGGGATCGCTCTTGTCGTCGATCACGGAAACCAGGTAGCGCATCGGAAGATCCTCTCCTCGGTGTCGGGTCTGCGTGCTCAGGTCTTCAGGCCGTCGCGTAGTTCGGGTGGCCCGCCGGGCGGTAGGTCTGGACGGTCACACCGTTCGAGTCGACCCTCGACTCGATCAGGTCGAGGGCGAGGTCCGGTCCGTTCTCCGGGAACAGTCTCGCGCCCTGGCCCAGGATCACCGGGATCACGAGGAGGGTCAGCTCGTCGACCAGGTCGTGCGCGAGCAGCCACCGGATCAGCGCGCCACTGCCGTGGACCTGTAATTCTCCCCCCGGCTTCGCCTTCAGCTCGTGGATGGCCGCCGCGAGATCGCCGCGGAGAACGGTTGTGTCGTCCCAGCTCGGTTCGGTGATCGTGGCCGAGACGACGTACTTCGGCATCTCGTTCAGCGCCACCCCGATGGGGTGTGCCCGCATCTCCTCGATGGTTCCCCAGGATCGGGCGAACAGTTCGTAGGTGCGCCTGCCGAAGAGGAACGCCTCGGCCCGCTGGTAGGTGCGCGTGATGAACGCCCTGGTCTCGTCGTCGGCCTTACCCATGGCCCAGCCGCCGCGGGTGAATCCGTTCCTGCGGTCATCGGAGGTGGCGCCGTTTCCCTGCAGCACGCCGTCCAGGGTGAGCTGCGTCATGGTCGTCAGTTTCATGGTGGGGTTCCTCGCGTTGGCGCCGCCCCCGGTGGGCGGCCTCACCACTACTACGAACACCGATGCGTAGATCCGACAGAGCCCCGGAGATTTCGTCGAAGAAATTTCCGGGGCTCTGGCAGCGGAGGGACGTCGCCCGCTAGACGCTGTAGCGCAGCGCCTGTTCCGAGCGGCAGATGTCGTCGATTCCGGCGACGATCTCGCGCAGCTGCTCCGAGGGGAGGGCGGAGGGGCGCAGGCGGCAGGTGAAGGTGATCAGGCCGTAGTCGGCGGGAGCGAGGCCGCGGGCGGCGGCTTCGGCGCGCAGGTAGGGCGAGCGCACGCCGTAGGTCATCGCGGAGATGACGGTGAAGCAGCCGGTGCGCTCGCGGTGCTCGGCGAACAGGTCGTGCAGGCCGTAGAACACCGAGCCGTAGTTGGCCAGGGGGGCGAAGACGCCGACGCGGTAGGCGGGGCCGCGCTCGGAGGAACTGATGACGGTGTCGGCCAGGTACTCCGCGTCGCGGATGGTGAGCACCTTCGGCGCGAACATCAGCGCACCCGCCGCCGCGTTGCGCACCGGCATGCCCGCGCGGCCACCCGCGGCGGACGCGATGGCGCCCAGCGACTTCCGGGTGCGCGTGCCGACCTCGCGGCGGGCCCGCAGGCCACGCGTCGGGGTGGCGGGGTAGAGGCTGGACCACTGGCCGAAGCGGACCGCGCCGAGGGTCACCTGGCCGGTGCCGACGGGCCGGGCCACCTTGAGTGGCGCGGTGTCGACCCAGCGGCCCACCTGCAGCGCCGCGCTGCCCGGGTTGGTGATCTCGGTGGTGGCGTGCTCCACGAAGGAATCGAAGTCGAGGAACCGGTCGGCGTCGGTGGTGAGCCAGGTGTGGTCCTTGTCGACCTCCACCACGTCGAGCGTCAGCGCGGTGATGATGCCCGCGCGCCCGCCCGCGCCGAGGATCCGGTGGAACCGCTCGGTGTGATGGGCGCGGCCGCAGGTGCCGATCCGGCCGTCGGGGTCGACGTACTCGAGGTCGACGATCTGGTCGATGAACATGCCGTAGCGATGCGAGGCGGTGCTGACGCCGCCGACCGAGGCGAACCCGCCCGCGGTGATGTCGCGGTGGTCGCCGACCACCGGCAGGCCGAGACCGTGCGCGCCGAGGCGGCGGTCGATCTCGGACAGCTTGGCTCCCGCCTGCACCCGCACGGTGCGCCGGCCCAGGTTGATGTCGAGGACCGAGTTCATCTTGCGCAGCGAGAGCACTCCGCGTTGATCGGTCAACCCATAGGACTCTTCGGTCTGCTCGCCGCCACGAACGGTCAACCGCTCCGCGCGATCCCGCGAATCACGTACGGTGCGAACGACATCCGCGGTGTCACGGGGGAGATACTCTTCGGAGATGACGGTGTGCGGCGTGCCCATGACCGCATAGCTAACCACAGCTCGGCGATTCTTGCGCACGGTACCTCGCACCTACTTCCGCGTAGGCGCCAGCTGCTTGGAGAACAGTACCGCGCCGGTCGCGTCGCACAGGTCAACGGTGAATTCGCCGGTGCGCCCGTCGATGCGGACCTCGCCGAAATGCTGGTACTGCGCATCCAGCGGCGAGGCGTTCGGCGCGGGCGGCGCGTGCACGAACACGGCCTCGGGTCCGAAGGTCGGGTCGAGTTCGTTGGGGCCGAACGCACCCGCGTTGAGCGGGCCGGACACGAACTCCCAGAACTCGTCGAAATCGGTGAAGGCGGCGCGGGCGGGGGAGTAGTGGTGCGCCGCGGTGTAGTGCACGTCGGCGGTGAGCCAGACGACGTCGGTGACCTTGTTCGCCTTGATCGCCGAGAGCACCTGGGCGATCTCGGTTTCCCGGCCCGATGGCGCGCCGGGCGCGGCGTTCGCCGGGCCCTCGAAGGCGGTCTTGCCGTCGGGGACGATCAGGCCGAGCGGCAGGTCGGCGGCGACGATCTTCCAGGTGGCCTTCGACTCGCGCAGGCCGTCGATCAGCCACTTCGTCTGCGCGGCACCGAGAACGCTGCCCTGCGGGGCGGTGTTGGCGTTGTTGGTGTCCTTGTAGGTGCGCATGTCGAGGACGAACACATCCAGCAGTGGGCCGTACGGGATCTTGCGGTAGAGACGCCCGTCGACGGCTTCCTTGGGCTCGAGCGGCATCCACTCGTGGAAGGCCTGCCACGCGCGGGTGGCCAGGGTGTCCATGGAGCGCTCGGTGTAGCCCTTGTCGGCGGCCACGGTGCCGCCGGGGTACCAGTTGTTGGTGGTCTCGTGGTCGTCCCACTGGACCACCTGCGCGACAGCGGCGTTGAAGCGGCGGTAGTTGTCGTCGGTGAGGTTGTAGGCGTAGTTGCCGCGGAACTGGTCGAGGGTCTCCGCGGGCGCGTTCTTGGCCTCGGCGGTGACATTGCGCCAGATCCGGCCGTCGGGCAGGGTCACCGATTCCTTCAGCGCGTTGTCGGCGTAGACGCAGTCGCCCGAGTGCAGGAACAGGTGCGGATCGCGGGCGGCCATGGTGCTGAAGATCTTCATCCCGCCCAGATCGGGGTTGATGCCGAAACCCTGGCCCGCGACGTCGCCGGACCACAGCAGCGAGAGATCGGCGGGCGCGGTCGGCGCGGTGCGGAACACGCCGGTGAGGGTCTCGGAGGTGGCGCCGTCCTCGCCCTCCAGCCGCACGCGGTAGTGCACCTGTTGGCCGGCGGGCAGGCCGTTGACGCGCACGCGGCCGGTGCCGTCGGTGGCCGGGGTGAGCAGCGGGCCGGTGAATCGTCTGACGTCGCTGAACTTCTCGGTCGCCGCCGTCTCCACCACGAGCGTCGCGGGCCGGTCCGAGCGCGCCCAGATCAGCGCGCCGTCGCTGCGCGGATCGCCGACGGCCACCCCGTGGGTGAGGGTGGGCCTGGCGCGCACGAGGCCGGGACCGTCGCCGTCGCCGCACGCGGCGAGGGCGGGCGCGGTCACCAGACCGGCGGCGGTGGCGCGCAACAGGGTGCGCCGGGACATCGCGAAATCCGAACGAGCCATGTGTGTCACGGTGCGACGTTGGGCGGAACGGTGGAACGCGGTAGTGGCAACAGCGCGTGAACGCTGCCATACGGAATGGCTGACTTGCCGAATCGAGTAACTTTCTCGCCGGTCCGGCACTGTGTCCCGCGTCGCGGTCGCGCCTACCGTGAGCGGTATGACAGTGCGGACCACATTCCTGGCGACGGTGACCGGCTCGATCGGAGCGCGGCGATGAGCACGGTGCGGACGGTCTTCCGGTCGATCATCCGGCACGGACTGCGGCCGCTGCTGCGGCCGGAGGTGCCGCTCGGGGTGCGCCGCAGGGCCACCGGTGCGCTGGGTGTGGTGCGCAGGGTGCCGAGGGGGACGCAGGTCAGCCGGACCCGGCTCGGTGCGCGCGCGGCCGAACGGATCGATCCCGCGGGCGCCGCCGGGACGGGCGCCGTCCTGTATCTGCACGGTGGCGGGTACACCATCGCGGGACCGCGCACCCATCGCGCACTGGCCGCGCATCTGGCCGTGGCCGCCGGGCGACCGGTGTATGTGCTCGATTACCGGCTGGCGCCGGAGCATCCGTTCCCGGCCGCGCTGGACGACGCCGTCGCCGCCTACCACGACCTGCTCGCCGCCGGGTACACCGACATCACCGTCGCGGGCGATTCCGCCGGCGGTGGCCTGTCGGTCGCCGTCGCGCTGCGCTTGCGGGACGCGGGCGCACCCGCGCCGGACGCGCTGCTGCTGGTCTCACCGTGGACCGACCTCACGCTGTCCGATCCGTGGCTGGACGGCCGGGTCGACGACATGTTGCCACTGGGCTGGTTGCGCCAGTGCGCGGCCGCCTACGCCACGGACCCGACCGATCCGCTGGTGTCGCCGGTCTACGCCGACCTGCGCGACCTGCCGCCGGTCACCGTGCACGTCGGCGCCGAGGAGATCCTGCGCGCCGACGCGGAACGGCTGGCCGCGGCACTACGCGCGGCCGGGGTGCCGGTGGAATCGACCGTGTTCGACGGGATGTGGCACGTCTGGCACCTGCACGCAGGCCTGTTCCCCGAGGCGACGGCCGCGGTGGCGGCGCTCGGCGCCGCGGTCCCGCGCGGCTGACGGCGCCGCTCAGTCGAGCGAACGCCGGTCGCGATAGGCGCGGGGGCCCATGCCCTTCCAGCGCCGGAAAGCCTGCGAGAAGCTCGACACCTCCACGTAGCCGAGGCGGTGCGCGATCTCCGCGACCGGCAGGCCGCGGGTCACCAGCAGCTCCTCGGCCAGCCGTTCGCGGACCTCGTCGAGCAGGGCGCGGTAGGAGGTGCCCTCCTTGGCGAGGTGGTGGCGCAGCGTGCGCTCGCTGAGGTGCAGCATGGCCGCCAGCCGTGGCGCGCCGGGCGGCTGCGCGAGGTGTTCGACGAGGATGTCGCGCACCCGGCCCGCCGTGCCGCCGCGTGCCGTGCGCCGGTCCAGGAGCGCGCGACAGTGCGCGAGGGTGATGGCGGCGGTGTGGTCGTTGGCCTGCGGCAGCGGCACGTCCAGGTGGGTCTGGTCGAACCCGGTCAGGCACTCGCCCGCGTCGAATTCCGGTGTCAGGCCGAAGATCTCGATGTAGTGCGCCAGCGCGGCCGGGTCCGGGCGGGGGAAGTCGAAACGCACGGTGCTGATCGGGATCGGGGTGGCGAGCAGGTCCCGGTTCAGCGTTTGCACGGCAGCCATGTCACGTTCGATCACGAAGCGCCGCAACGGCTCCGGCACATCGGGGGCGGTGAGGGCCAGCTGGAGGTCCCCGTCGGTGCGGCGCATCTCGACCTCGCTGAAGGCGAAGGTGAGGTCGACGAACTGCAGACCGGCCTGGATCGCCGAGCGCAGGGTGGGGCTGCTGATCAGCGCGAAACCCCACATGCCGTAGGAGGTGACGCGGAAGAGACTGCCCGCGCGCAGCCCGAGCCCCGGCGGATCGCCCAGCGCCCGTAGGACATTGGCGATCACGGCCAGCTCGGCGGTCGCGGAGATCTCGGCCTCGGGATCGGCCAGCACGTCCGCGGTGAGGCCGGTGTCGTGCAGGCAGGTCTCGACCGGGACACCGCGCTCCTCGGCGAGACGGGTCGTCAGCAGGGCGCCGACGGGCGTGCGTGGTATGTCCCAGTGCACCAAGGGTTCACAGGCCCGCGGCGGCCGCGGTCTCGGGGTACCAGCGGGTGCACTCCGCGCGCAGCGGAACCTCCGTGCGCAGCTGGCACAGCACGGCGATGCCGCCGAGGAACGAACGCAGGATGGGGGTGTGGTCGGGCGGCATCGTCAACTGGCGCAACACATTCGACAGCCGCAGATCGGTGGCCAGCCGGACCTGCTCACGCAGCCAGTCGGCCGTGAGCGGATAGGTGGGCGCGAGCAGCGCCTCGCGGACCGGTCGCAAGCGGGCCGCGACAGTGGCGATGTCGAGGGCACGACCCGGCGCGACGAAGCCGTGGCGACGGATGGCGGCCTCGAGGTCGGCGGGGGAGTCGGCGATGACGGCGGCGCCCACGTCACCGGCGACGTCGAGGAAGGCCACCGGCCACGGGGTACAGGCGCCGAAGTCGACCACGCCGAGCCGCCCGTCGGGCATGCGCAGGAAGTTGCCGGGGTGTGGGTCGCCGTAGACCAGGGCGGCGCGGGCGGGCGCGGAGAACAGGAAGCGCAGGATCAGCACACCGAGCCGGTCGAGTTCGGTGGCCGCGCCGCGCGGGATCAGCTGGGTCAGCGGGACCCCTTCGAGCCATTCGGTGACCAGCACGTCCCCGCGCTGCGCGATCACCCGGCTGAGCACCACATCCGGGTCGTCGGCGAAGGCGGCGGCGAACGCCCGCTGATTGGCGGCTTCGCGCGCGTAGTCGAGCTCGCCGCGGATCTCCTCGCACAGCGCCTCGATCACCGGCCGGGTGTCGGCGCCGGGCAGCAGGGCGGTGAACAGCGGGGTGGCGCGGCGCAACACCTGCAGATCGGCCAGCACGGCGGTGCGCGCGCCCGGGTACATGACCTTCACCGCCACCGGGGTGCCGTCGTGCCAGCGGGCCCGATGGACCTGACCGACCGAGGCCGCCGCGGCGGCGCGGTCGTCGAATTCCAGGAACAGCGAACGCCAGTCGTCGCCGAGGTGGGTGGCCAGCTCGGCGTGCACGGCGCCGGGCAGCATGGCCGGTGCCGAATCGTGCAGGCGGGCAAGGGCCAGGCGATACGGTTCGGCCAGCTCGGGGGCGAGGCCGAGCTCGAGCAGGCCGAGCAGCTGACCCAGTTTGGCGACGCAGCCCTTGAGCTCGCCGAGCACCTGGAACAGGTGCTCGGCGGTACGGAGGCGGATCTCGCGTTGCACCTGAGCGGGATCGCGGCCGACGGCGCGCTTGCCGAGCCCGGCGATCCGGCGGCCCGCGTAGGCGACGGGCACGGCTGCCAGGCGCGCGCTGCGGGCGACCTTGCCCGTCGGCAGGGTGGCGCCGGGCTGCGTGCGCCGGAACAACGGTGTCACCCGGCTGTCCGGGTCTGCCTCGACCATGTCCCACCTCGCTGCCCGGCCGACATCGATCCGCCTGTCGGCTCTGCCCTCGCACGAGGCTATCAAGTCGCCGTGCCGGACCGGGCGCTGTCGCGGAACAGCGTTTCCGCCGTCTCGACATGGTGCCGGGGGATCGTCGACGGCGTTACGATGCGGAGATGGCGCACTCCGCCCCGCCTGCCTCCGGGGTGACCGTCCAGCCCGACCGGTCGCCGGAGACATCGCGTGGCAACCAGGTCACCGACGCCATCGAACGCTTCAGCGCGGCCTGGCGCGACGCCGGGTCTCCCCCCGAGCTCCGCAGCTACCTACCGGACGCGCCCGCCCTGCGCCGGGTCTCGCTGATCGAACTGATCAAGATCGATCTGGTCAACCGGTGGGAGCGCGGCACCGCGCCGAAACGGCTGGCCGACTACGTCGACGAACTGCCCGAGCTGCGCACCTGGCCGCTGCCACCGGAGCTGATCTACGAGGAGTTCCACCTGCGCCGCCGCGCGGGCGGCTCGGTCGACGTGGGCGAATACACCGCCGCCTATCCCGAACAGGCTGAACAGCTTTCGCAGCTGCTGACCACCGAGGACTACCACAGCACGCTGCTCGGGGCGGCCGCCGAGCCCGTCGTGCCCGCCGGTCTCGACGAGCTGGAGGCGGGTCAGAGTATCGACGACTTCGATCTGATGGCCGGGCTCGGCCGCGGCGCGTTCGCCCGGGTGTTCCTCGCCCGGCAGCGCTCCATGCAGCGGCTGGTCGCGGTCAAGATCTCCCGCGACAAGGGCACCGAACCGCAGACCCTGGCCCAGCTCGATCACGACTACATCGTGCGCGTGTTCGACCAGCGGGTCGTCGACGGGCCGGGGCTGCGGCTGCTGTACATGCAGTACGTGCCCGGCGGCACGCTGCTCACGGTGCTGGAACGGGTCCGCGTCACCCCGCCGGAGCAGCGCGGCGGGCAGCTGCTGCTCGACGTCATCGACTCCGTACTCGCCGCCAAGGGCGAGATCCAGCCCGCCGAATCACCGGTGCGCGCCGAACTCGCCGGCCTGTCCTGGCCGGAGACCGTGGCGTGGCTGGGGCGCCGCCTCGCGCAAGCGCTGGACTACGCGGGCGGGCTCGGCGTGCTGCACCGCGACGTCAAACCGGCGAACGTGCTGCTCACCGCGGAGGGGGTGCCCAAGCTCGCCGATTTCAACATCAGTTTCAGCGGCAATGTCTCCGGGGACAGTCCGGTGGCCTACTTCGGCGGATCGTTGGCGTACATGTCACCCGAGCAGCTGTCGGTGGTGCACCCGGACCGGCCGACGTCGGCCGCTGACCTCGACACCCGCAGCGACCTGTACTCGCTTGCGGTGGTCCTGTGGGAACTGCTCACCGGCCACAAGCCCTTCGGTGACGACACCGCCGGTGGCGGTGACCGCACCGCCCTGGACTCGATGCTCGACCGGCGCGCGCACAGTCCTGAGGACCTGCCCTACGACGATCTGCCGCCCGATACCCCCGCCGCCCTGCGCCGTGCGCTGGTGCGCGCGCTCGAACCGGATCCGGCCGCCCGCTGGGAACGCGGCGCCGACATGGCCCAGCAGCTCCAGGTGTGCCTGGACGCGCGGGCCCGCGATCTGGTCGATCCGCCCGCGGGCAGCGCGCGGCTGCGGGCCCGCAGCTGGATCCACCCCATCATGGCGCTGGCGATCGCGGTGCCGAACGCGCTGGCGATCCTCTACAGCTACAACCACAATCGGACGCTGATCTTCGGCAAGCTCGACGCCGACGCGCAGCGGACCTTCGATCTGGTCGCCTGGACCTGTTACGGCATCGGTTTCGTGATCGGGGCCGTCGTGACCGTCGCCCTGGTCATGCATCTGTGGTTCATCATGCACGGACTGCGTGTCGGCCGCGGCTACGACGCCCGCGCGCTGGCCGCGGCGCGATCGGACACCTTGCAGCTCGCCAGCCGCAATGTGCTCACCTGCTTCGTGCTGTGGGTGATCGCCGGGATCGCGGTCCCGGTGTCGGTGCAGCTGTCCGGCAGCAACCTCGGCGCCGAATCCTCGGCCCACTTCTTCCTGACCCAGATCGTCTGCGGCGCCATCGCCATGGCCTACCCGTACTTCCTCGTCAGCTTCTACGCGGTGCGCTGCCTCTATCCGGCGTTCCTGTCGCTGGGCGGGCTCGGTCCCGCCGACGGCGCCCAGTTGCGCGCACTCGAACGGCGCAGCACCTACTTCCTGACGATCGCCGCGGCGGTTCCCCTGCTCGGCGCCGCCGGGGTCACCTTCATTCCGCCCGCGGACATCCCGTCGGTGATCGTGCCGCTGCGGGTGCTGTGCATCGGCGGCGCGCTGGCCTTCGTCGGCGTGTACTGGCTGTTCCGGATGCTGGAGCGGGATCTGGCGGCACTGGAACGGGTCGCCGGGCACTGAGCACCCCCGGAAACACGTCCGCCGCACGGCGCGTGGCGCGGTGCGGCGGAGGCGGCGAGACAGCTCAGCCGGCGGCGGTGTCCGGGATGCGGGTGGCCTCGAGCTGGCGGTCGGTGGGCGCCACGCCCTTCTTGAGGCTGTGGGCGTACACGTCGACGTATTCCTGGCCGGTGAGGCGCATCAGCTCGTACATCACCTCGTCGGTGACGGCGCGCTCGACGAAGCGGTTGCCGCTCATCCCCTCGTAGCGCGAGAAGTCCAGCGGGGCACCGAACTTGAGGGTGACCTTGTGCCTGCGCCACTTGAACGGTCCGGGCGGGCTCACCTTGTCGGTGCCGATGACGGCGACCGGGATGACCGGAACGCCGGTCTCCAGCGCCAGCCGCGCCATGCCGGTCTTGCCCTTGTAGAGGCGGCCGTCGGGGGAGCGGGTGCCCTCCGGGTACAGGCCGACCAGACGGCCCTCGTCGAGCAGCTTGCGGGCCGCGTTGAGCGCGTCCTCGGCGGCCGTGGCGCCGCTGCGATCGATCGGGTACTGGCCGGTGCCGCTGAAGAAGAACTTCTGCAGGCGCCCCTTGAGGCCGGGGGTGTTGAAGTACTCCGCCTTGGCCAGGTAGTTGATCCGGCGCGGGGACAGCAGCGGCGCGAACAGCCAGTCGGCGAACGACAGGTGATTACCGGCCATGATCGCCGGCCCGTCGGTCGGCACGTTCTCGACGCCCTCGACCACCGGCCGGTTGTATAGGTGCATGAACGGTCCCGGGAAGACGAACTTGAGCAGCCAGTAGAACATGGCGTCCTTTCCTCGGAACCGGAATCGTGGTGTGCGGCCTCGTCGGCTACCGACTTTACCGCTGGTCGCAGGTCACAACCAACCCGAGACGGTGTCCACGTCACAGTGTTGTGGCGCTTATCTCCCGCTGCCGCCCGCGACCGGCGCGCCGACCGCCGCCCTGGCCAATTCCGCGGCACCGATCATGCCGGCGGCCTCCCCGAGCTGGGTCGTCCGCAGGCGCGCCAGCGGCCGGTGCCCGGCGCCGGTGACCGCGCTCGCGTAGTGCTCGCGGGCCTCGTCGAGGAACAGCGGCGCCGAACTGCTGACACCACCGGCGATCACGACCAGATCGGGATCGAAGATGTCGCTGACGAAGGCCAGCCCGAGGCCGAGCCAGCGGGCGAAGTCGGCCAGCACGCGCACCGCGAGCTCGTCGCCGTCCTGCGCGGCGCCCGCCACCCGGCGGCCGGTGAGCGAGCCGGGGTCGCGGCGCACATCGCGGGCCAGCGCCGACCGCGCCGAGTCGGTGGCCAGCAGTTCGATCGCGGTGTCGGCCAGTGCCGTGCCACTGCAGTACCGCTCCCAGCAGCCGCGCTTGCCGCACGGGCAGGCCCGGCCATCCGGAACCACCTGGAGGTGCCCGAGTTCGGGGGCGACGCCGTGACTGCCGCGATAGAGCTGCCCGTCGATGAGCAGGGCGGCGCCGATCCCGGTGCCGATGGCGATGAGGACCACGGTGTGCCCGCCCGCCGCCGCGCCGAAGCGGTACTCGGCCCAGCCCGCGGCATTCGCGTCGTGTTCGAGGATCACCGGCAGTTCCAGGCGGGTGGACAGCCGCTGCGCGACGGGGGCGTCCTGCCACGGCAGATGCGGGGCGAACCGGACGGTGGACTGATCGGCGGAGATGAACCCGGCCACCGCGAGCCCGACCGCGGCGACCGGGTGGCGGCGCGCGAGCTCACGCACGGCGCGGTCGATCGCGTCCTCGAGCGCGCGCTCGGAATGCGGCGTCGGCGCCTGGACGGTGTCGAGCACCTCGCCCTCGGCGTCGACGACCGAGGCGCGGATGTTCGTGCCACCGACGTCGATCCCGACGGTGAGCAGATGCTGCGGGTCGATCCGTTGGGTCATCCCCGGATCGTCACCGGAATGTCGACATAACGCGAGCGAGGCGCGCGGGTCGTGCGTGATCGATCGGGCTCGGCGGTGCGCTGCGGGCCCGAGGTGGTCAGGCCGATGCCGGAGTCCTCGCCCGGCGCCGCGGGCTGCTCCCGTGGTGTCGCGTATTCGTCGACTCGGCGCGGGCGCGGGGTGCCGGTGCGGTGCCGGGAGCTTCGGCGGCGCGTGTGCTCGCTGCCTTCCGGCGCGCCGGGGCGTGCGCCCTCGGCGGGGCGAGGAGTCGACGGCGCGGTGCCGGAGCCGTGTGGTTCCGCCGCGCCGGGGTGCTCGGCACCGTCCGGGGCGCCGGTGGGCTGGACGCCTGCGGCGGCGCCAGGCGGTACGGCCGAACCGTGTGGCCCGTCGGCCGGAGCCGTGCCGCGCGGTCCAGCTGTGGCGGAATCCGGCGCGGGTGGACCGCCGGCTGTGGCGGGGCCACGCGATCCGGCGGAGGTCGCGTGTTGTCCGGCGGTGCCCGCCGGGTGAGGATCGGCGCCGGCGTGCTCACGGACGAACTCTGCGGATGCGGCAGCGTGGTGCGAATCATGGTGGGCGGCAGCGTATTCCGCCCACTCCGGCGGGAACACCGGGTCGACCGGAACGCCCGCGAGCGCCTCGCGCAGGACCGTCACCATCGAGGTTCCGTGTTCGGCGAGCGCGGCCACCACATCGTGGTGATCGCCGCGGACCAGCGCGGCGGCCGCGCAGACCGGGCACCAGGCGCAGCCGCCGAGATCGGCCTGGCCGTCGGCCGCGGTGCGGCGCAGGACCGGCTCGACCCTGGCCAGCAGCACCTCGGCGAGCAGCCGCAACTCCTCGGTGAATTCGGCGAAGCCGTCGGGGTGGTGGCCGCGGCGCTCGGACTGGGAGTCACTGCTCATCTGCGGTCGCCTTCGTGTAGTTCGGATCGGCGGGCCACACCCGCGGATCGGGCCGGAAGCGGACCACCAGGTGACCGTCGTCGAGCTCGGCGCCCGCCACGGTGCAGCGTCGCAGCACCGGGGCGAGCCGTACGCGCGTGCGCACGCCGTCGGCTCCCACGATCAGATCATCCTCCACTCGGCCCAGCCGCAAGGTGCCGGGATCGACCACCGGCAGCCGCATCCGCATCGCGTACACGGAGTCGACACCGGAGCCGGACTCCCATCGAACCATCGGTTCGCCCGAATCCGCTTCTCGAGCGGCCTGGCCGGGCCGCGTGTCGAGCGAATAGGAGAACGCGACCAGCGCGTTCACCCCCACCGGTTCGGTCCCGGCGTGCTGGGCGAGCAGGATCGGCACATCGGTGAGCTGCTCGTGTAGCCGCGCTACCACCTCGAGCTGCTCGGCCCGGCGGTTCAGGTACCAGTGCACGGCCGGATGGGCGCTCTCCCCGGGCGGCGGCACCGGCGCCAGCACCTTGTTCACGACCACCGCGTCCAGCCGCAGTCCCAGCAGCGCGGCCGCCGAACGCATCCGGCGCGCCTCGGCCACCGCAACCTGTTCCGGGCCGGTGATCAGGCGCGCGCTGGTGCGAGCCGGGTCGGCGAGCAGGTCGCGGACCCGGGTCACCGCCCCGACGATCCGCTCCACGGTGGCGGCGAGCACGGCCTTGCGCAGGTCGGTGCCGATCGCGCTCATCGCGCGCGCGTGCCGGGGCCAGAGCCGGTCCAGGTAGGTGAGCAGGGTGTCGGGCGCGGTGACGATGCGCAGCAGGTCGGCCGAGGGCGGGCAGTCCACGATCACGACGTCCCAGTCGTCCTCCTCGGCGAACTGGGCGATCTCCACCAGCATCAGCAGTTCCTGCACGCCGGGCAGACCGGTCAGCTCGGCCGGGTCAAGCGCGGCCAGGTCGATGCCGTGGTCGTGGCCGCCGCCCCTGTCCCACAGGGCCACCACATCACGGAACCGGTCCTCGAGCAGGGCGAGGGAATCGATCTCGATCGCCTCGAGTCCCGGCGCGACCCTGGCCACCCCGGTGACCGTGCCCGGATCGTGCGGAAACCGCACGCCCAGCGCGTCACCGAGGGAATGCGCCTGATCCAGCGAGGCGATCAGCACGCGCAGACCCGCGCGCGCGTGCGCCAGGCCCGTCGCGCAGGCCAGCGTCGTCTTCCCGACACCGCCCTTGCCGACGAACAGTTCGACCCGGGTACCGCCGGTGGCGCTCAGCCCTCGACCCGCTTCTTCAGTTCCTTCAAGGCCGTATCGGTGATCACCTTCTCGGCCTTGCGCTTGAACATGCCGATCATCGGGATGTTCAAGTCGACGGTCAGCTCGTAGACCACCTCGGTGCTGCCGTCGGGCCGTTCGCGCAGTTCGTAGCTGCCGTCCTGCGCCTTCTGCAGGTCACCGCTGAGCAGTCGCCAGCTCACCGCCTTGCCGTCGGCGCGCCAGGTGTAGGCCAGCACGTAGGTGTCCTTGACGACGCCCGCGTCCAGCACGAAGCGCGCGGTGCTCGCGCGGCCCTGCGCGTCGGTCTCGAGCACCTCCACCGACTGCGCGGCCGCCACCCACTCGGGGTAGGACGCCAGATCCGCGATGACGGCCATCACCTGCTTCGACGGCGCCTCGATGACGATCGATCTCTGGGTCCGGTCGGCCATGGCGGCGGAATGGTTCCTTTCGTGCGGACGAGCAGTGTGCCGAGGGCGCCGGTCAGGGCGCCGCGACGGCCGCGGGCGCGACGCCTGCGGGGCGGCCGGCCTCGAGCCGGGCCTTCAGTTCGAACGACATGTCCTTGCCCGCGACCCGGCGCGCGCGGTTGGCCGCGGCGAGCGCGCGCGGTGTCAGCGGCTTGGCGGCGGTGGGCTCCGCGTGCAGGAAGTAATGGAGGATCGTACCGTCGGCGAACGCCTCGAGCCACACCTCCATGGTGCCGTCCAGCGGACCGGCCACCGTCCAGCGGATGCCCTTGTCGCCGCGATCCTCGCGCACGTCGAGGCGCAGGTCGGGCCACCAGCGGCGCCAGTTGTTGGTGGCGCTCAGCACGTCGGCGATCGCGGCGGGCGGCGCCGCGAGGAAGGTCTGATCTGCGACCTGGATACTGCTCACCTCGCTGAGCGTAGTGGACGCGGCCCCGATCGCGGCCGGGGTGTCACCGCAGCAGCTCCCGCAGGCGGGCGCCCTGGCGGTCCCAGTGCCAGTTCCGCTCCACCCACGCGCGCCCGGCGGCGCCCATCGCGGCCGCCTTGTCGCGGTCGGTGAGCAGTTCGACGACGGCGTCGCTGATCTGCTCGACGGAGCGTCCGTGCACCACCAGACCGGTCTCGCCCTCGCGCACCGTCTCGGGTGCGCCGCCCGAACTGCCCGCGACGACCGGCACCCCGGTGGCGGAGGCCTCCAGGTAGACGATGCCGAGGCCCTCCACGTCGAGCCCGGCGCCGCGGGTGCGGCACGGCATGGCGAAGACGTCGGCGATGGTGTGGTGCGCGGCGAGTTCGCCGGAGGGCACCCGGCCCGTGAACACGACGCTGTCGCTCACCCCGAGGGCCTCGGCCAGCGCGCGCAGCCTGGTCTCGTAGGGTCCGCCGCCCGCGATCACCAGGACCGCGCCGTCGACCCGCTCGCGGATCTCGGTCATCGCGACGATCAGCATGTCCTGGCCCTTGCGCGCGACCAGGCGCGACAGGCACAGCACCGTCGGCCGGTCACCGAGGCCGTAGCGGGCCCGCAGTTCGGCGCGTGCCCCGGGATCGGGCCGGAATTCGGCGGGATCGACACCGGGCGGCAGGTATTCGAGCGCTGCCCGCGGCCCGAACGCCGAGGCGAAGCGGCCGCGGGTGTACTTGCTGACATAGGTGACGACGTCGGTGTTCTCGCCGATCGACCGCAGCACCTGGCGTGCGCCGGGCAGCATCGACCAGCCGACCTCGTGCCCGTGCGTACTGGCCAGGATGCGCTCGGCGCCCGCGCGGCGCAGCATCGGCGACATCGCCGCCAGCGGGGCCGCCGCGCCGAACCACACGGTGTCGCATTCGTATTCGCGCAGCAGGGCGCTCGCCCGCTTGATCACGCCCGGCGTCGGCAGCATGAGCGTCGTCGGGTGGCGAACGACGCGGAACTTCTGGGCGGCGTCGAACTTCTCGTGGCTGTCACCGCGCCAGCGTGGCGCGTACACGACCAGGTCGTCGGGCGGCAGCTGATTCGCCAGCGCTTGCAGATAGGACTGGATGCCGCCCGGCCTAGGCGGGAAATCGTTGGTAACCAGCAGCGTTCGGGCCATAAGTGAACAACCTAATGGGTTGGCGGCAGTGGTCAGACGGCGCGGCCGCGCAACCAGGCGCGCCAGCCGTCGAGCAGCTCGGTGCGGGAGGCGCCGAGCACGGCGGAGAAGGCGGCCTCCTGCGCCGCGGCGGACTGCGGGCCGGTCGCCAGCCGCCGGTACAGCGTGGTGAGGGTGTCCGGGCCGTAGCGGTCGGCGAGGAAAGCGCAGGCGCTCCAGGCGGACTCGTAGGCGAAGGCGGCCTCGGGTCCGGTGAACTCGCCGTCGGCGATCAGGTCGCCGGGTAGCGCGCCCGCGCGCAGACGGGTCGTCAGCGTCGGCGCGATCTGGGAGAAGGTGTTGCCGCTCGCGCGCTGGGCCACGTATTCGGCGTACCCCTCCGTCAGCCACAGCGGGGCGCCGTCCCCGGTCTCGGCTCTGGTGGCCACGTGCGTGAGCTCGTGCCGCAGCAGCGTGGCAAGGCCTTCGTCACCGACCCGGCGCCGCGCGTCGGGGTTGAAGACGATCCGCTGGTCGGTCGGTTCGGTGCCGGGGACATAGGACCCGGTGAGCGAGACCGCGGCCGCCTCGGGGGTGGTCGCGGCGCCCGCTGTCCTGGTCAGGGCGGTGAACTCGGTGGGCGTCCCGGCGACGACGAGCACCGGTGCCCGGTTCCAGTCCGCGCCCCAGGTGGCGCTCACGTCGGCGATCGCCGGGCCGAGCTGGCGCTCGAGGACATCCAGATCGGTGCGATGGCTGGGGTGGGCCACCAGCAGCGCGTCGGCGCCGCCGCCCGCGGCGACCTGGCGCACCAGGATCGGGCCGAACGGCTGCACGTCGCGGCGCACGGGGGTGAGGCGCGGATCGTCGATGGGCTCGGCGGTGTCGAGCACCTCGGCCTCGTCGGTGGCCAGCTGCAGCGCACCGGCGTTGCGGGGCACCAGGGTCAGTGCGACACACGCCCCGGTCAGCAAGGTGACCGAGGCGAGCGCGAGCACGAATTCGAGGCGGCCGTTGGCCGAGAACCAGGATCGGAGGCCGGACGTCCGGCGCGACGGATCGGTCACCGCCGCCTCAGTATCGCCGGGCCGAGTGGTACGGGGTGGTGTCGATCGGCGCCACGGCCACGGGCACACCGAAGGTGGAGGCGTGCACCATCATTCCGTTCCCCGCGTAGATCCCGACATGCGAGATCTCGGGATAGAACAGCACCACGTCGCCGGGCTGCAGATCGCCCTTGGCCACCGGGGTGCCGAAGCCGGCCTGCTGGGAGCTGGTGCGCGGCACGTCCTTGCCGACCTGCTTGAACGCCCACTGCACGAGCCCGGAGCAGTCGAACTGGTCGGGCCCGGTGGCGCCCCACACGTACGGATCGCCGACGCGGGTCAGCGCGGCGGCCAGTGCGCTGGTGCCGCTGCCGGGGACCAGGCCCTGCAGCAGCGAGTCGCGGTCGAATCCGGGCGGGAACGGTGAGCCGGCCAGGGTGGACTTGTCCTTGGCCGAGAGCGCGCCCCATGCCTCGACGACCTGGGTGGTGGCGGTGCTGAGATCGTTGCGCTTGCGGTCGACGTCGGCGCGCACGGATTCGGCGGCCGCGGTCGCGGTGCGCGCGGTGTCGGCGGCGGCGCGAGCGGCGGTCTCGGCGGCGGTGGCCGCGTCGGCGGACTTCTTGAACTCGCGCACGCTCGCGGCGGTCTGCTGACTGAGCATGTCGAGGGTGGACATCTTGTCCAGCAGCTGCTGCGGCGAATCGCTCGACAGCACCGCGAACATGCGATCGGTGCGCGCGCCGGTGTAGGTGGCGATCGCGGTGCGATCGATCATCGGCTGGAACTTGCGCACCTCGGCGCGGGCGGCGTCGGCGACGGCCGTGCTGGCGGCGAGCTTGTCGTCGGCCTCGCGCTGCACGGCGAGCTTGGCGTCGAGATCCTGCTGTGCGGTGAGGGAGGCCTGATTGAGGGCCTCGGCCTGCCGGGACAGGTCGACCATCCTGGCGATGGCGTCGCTGGCGGTGGTCGGCAGGGCGACCGGATCGGCCAGGGAGGGACCGGCGGCGTAGGTGGCGCACACCAGGATCGCGGCGGACATGACTCCGGCGATGCCTCGCGGCACGCGCGGATTCCGGTGGTGTGCAGTCACTGTGCGCCGTGCCCCGTTCTCTCGTTGTCCGCCGATACAGCGCCTTACCCGAACCGGATCTCCGCGTCCGCCGAGAAGGTCTCGATCAGGTTACGGAACTGTGTATGCCCGTGTCCAGTAGGCCACGGAGGGGTCACGGTGCGCCCTTCCCCGCGAACGACGCACCGTGTCCGCGTCAGAAGCGGCGCGCGCCCGCGAACGGCATCGAGGAGACCGGGGCGACGTGCACCGGGCTGCCCGAGGTGGCCGCGTGCACGACGTTGCCGTCGCCCGCGTACAGGCCGGAGTGGCCGCCGCCGTAGAACGACACCAGGTCGCCGGGCTGCAGGTCCTCGAGCGCGACCGGGGTGCCCGCGCCGAGCTGGGCGCCGCTGGTGCGCGGCAGCTCCATGCCCGCCTGGCGGTAGGCCCACTGGACCAGGCCCGAGCAGTCGAAGGCGTCCGGGCCCGCGGCGCCGTAGACGTAGGGGGAGCCGACCTTGCTCAGCGCGGCGTCGAGCGCGATGTCGGCGGCGGTGGCGCGCGGCGCGGTGAACACCTGCGGGGCGCCGGGGGTCTCGATGCCGGGGATGCCCTGCGGGATCGGGATCTCGTTGGGCACCTCGAAGGTGCCGATGCCGGGGACGGTGACCGGCGTCGCCGACGCGGGAGCGGCCGGCAGGAGGAACGCGCCGATGGTGGCAGCGCCGACGGCTCCGGCGGCAACGGCTCGCTGCGCCTGACGCTTGACGGTGTTGGTCGCCATGATGCGGGTACTTCCAATCTGCCCCACGACGCCGTGTCCGTATGACGCGGCGGGCTTCATCCCGCTGAACCGTTGCGTGGTCTATGGGACTCCGTGAGGTCTCGAAAAGGTTACGAAGACATCACGGTGGTTTGTAAAGTCGGACATCGGTCCGGGAAGCGATTCGGACTAATTGGCCGAACTCTGCCTGCGAGCTGCGTCACACCAATCACGAAACGATAACGCCAGGTCGTCTCGGCGACATTTCCGAAGTGTCCTCCGGCGCGTCGCCACCTGCCGAGGCGGGGGGTTAGCGGCGGCGAACGCGCAGGTCGGGTCCGCGCGTCGCGGCGGCAACCGGTGTGTCGCCCGGCGAGCCGCGCGGGCGGCGCGCCGTGGGCCGGACGCCGCCGTAACCGGCAATACGTCTTACCCGATGGAAATCCACGCAGTCATACGATCTTGGTCCAAACTGTGAGCCCGGTCTCAATGCCCGGTGTGCGGGGTCATTTCGCGCGCACCGGAACGAAAGTCTCGCGCCGAATTGTCGCGGGCGAGGATGTCGCGATCCGTCCCGCTGGCCGGGACCTGAGGTTTGCCCACGGCGTGAACCCCGTTGCGGCGGTGGCGGTGCGGGAGCGCCGGATCGTGTCGGACCCCCGCCCTACGCTGCTCGCCGTGCCCGATCCCGTTCCGCAGCCGGTCGCCGTGCGTCAGCTGGCGTTCGACGAGCTCGATACGCCGTTGTACGACACCACGTTCGTCGTCGTCGACCTCGAGACCACCGGAACCAGCCCCGACGGTGACGCGATCACCGAGATCGGCGCGGTGAAGGTGCGCGGGGGAGAGGTACTGGGGGAGTTCGCGACCCTGGTGAACCCGGGCTGCGCCATCCCGCCCGCGATCGTGCACGTCACCGGGATCACCACGGCGATGGTGTACGAGGCGCCGCGGATCGAAGCGGTATTGCCCGGCTTCCTGGAATTCGCGGCGGGCGCCGTGCTGGTGGCGCACAACGCGCGCTTCGACACGGCCTTCCTCAAAGCCGCCGCCGCCCGGCAGGACATCGCCTGGCCGAACCCGCAGGTGCTGTGCACGGTGAAGCTGGCGCGCCGGGTGCTCACCAGGGACGAGGCGCCCTCGGCCCGGCTCGGGGTGCTGGCCCGCGTGCTCGGCGCGTCCACCACGCCCACCCACCGCGCGCTCGACGACGCCCGCGCCACTGTCGACGTGCTGCACGCGCTGATCGCCCGGGTCGGCAACCAGGGCGTGCACAGCCTCACCGAACTGCTCGACTATCTCCCGAACGTCACCGGAACCCAGCGCGCCAAGCGCGCCTTCGCGGGCGACCTGCCGACCGCGCCGGGCGTGTACCTGTTCCGTGGACCCTCCGACGAAGTCCTCTATATAGGGACCGCGGTGAACCTGCGCCGCCGCGTGCGCACCTACTTCACCGGTTCGGAGACTCGCGGCCGGATGAAAGAGATGGTGGCACTGGCGCTTCGGGTCGACCACGTGGTGTGCGCGCACGGGCTCGAGGCCGGGGTGCGCGAGCTGCGGTTGCTCGCCGCGCACGCGCCGCCGTACAACCGGCGCTCGAAGTTCCCGCGCCGGGGCTGGTGGCTCACGCTCAGCGACGAACCGTTCCCCCGGCTGGTCGCGGTGCGCACCCCGACCCGAACCGCCTTGGGGCCCTTCGGTTCCCGCACCGACGCGGTCGACGTCGCCGCCACCGTCGCCGAGTTCGCCGGACTGCGGACCTGCGCCACCCGGCTGACCCGAACGGCCCGCCACACCTGTCCGCCGGCGATCGTCGGTGGCTGCCCGGCCGCCCGCCCCGACGGCGATCTCGACGCCGCCGCCTACGCCCCGGCCGTCGAGTCGGTCCGTGACCTGTTCACCGGCCGTGCCGACACGCTGCTGCGCGCCATGCTCGACCGCATCGAAACCCATTCCACCGCCGAACATTTCGAGGCGGCTGCGCGCCTACGCGATCGGGCCGCCACCGTGGTCACCATGCTGCACCGCACCCAGCGCCTCAGTGCCCTGGCCCGGATCGCCGAACTGATCGTCGCCCTGCCCGACGGCGCGGGCGGTTGGGAGTTCTCGGTCATCCGCTACGGCCGCCTCGCCGCCGCGGGCGTCGCCCGACGGGGCACCCCGCCCATGGCGGTGGTCGACCAGCTCGTCGCCGCCGCCGAGACGATCATCCCAGACCTCGGTGACGGGGTGATCAGCGGGGCCGTCCGGTCGCCGACCTCCCCGGCCACCGGCGCCGAGCCCACCCCGTCGCCGCCGACGACTGCCGACCGGGGGCACCGCGTCGGTGCTGAGTCCGCCAGCAGCACAACGGAGTCCACCGCGGTGCGCGGCGATCGCACCGAAAGCGCCTTGGTCGACGTGGGAACGGCCGGTCCCTCGCACCGCATCGTCGCGGCGGCCGAGCCGAAACCCTGGCCCGGCGCTCCGGCCGAGGCCGATCGGGTGGACGCGGCGTCGACCGGTCCACATGTGCTGGGCCCCGCCTTCTTGTCCGCAGCGCCGGTGCCTGCCCCGCACGTCGACGATGCCCTGTTCGCTCTCGCCCCGCCGCGCGAGGACGCCCTCCCGCCCCTGCGTGGCGCCCCGCCCGAGGAAGTGGGCGTCATCGCCCGCTGGCTCGCCAAGCCGGGCGTCCGCATCGTCCGCACCAGCGAGGGCTACCACGAACCTCTGCACGGCGCTGCCCGCTGGACCGGCTGGGCCCAGCTCGCTCGCGCCGCCGCGACCACGCCCACCGCCGCCGAGCAGTACCTGTCCGAACGCTGACCTGCGGCGCGCACGAATCCTGCCGCTGCTCGCTGAAGGGGCAGCCGGCGGTGCCGGACCTCTACCCAGGCGGCGCCGATCGGCCTGGAGCGGCTGGCTCGCGCCGCCGCCGAGCGGGTACCTGACCGAAGGCTCATCTGCATCGCGTCCGAGTTCTGCCGCCGCTTCGGATGGGTCAGCTGTGCTGCCGCGACCACGACTGCTCCCGCGGCGACGCGGCATCCGGCCGTGCGGGCGAACCTGCCGAGTCTGCCGGGCACCGGGTCCGGGATCATGGAATCAGGTGTCACGGCGGGTGGCAGCGGAGAAAGGGCGAGGGCGCGGATGTTCGTGAAGGTGTGTGGGCTGACCACCACGGAGCAGATCGACTGGGCGATCGAGCTCGGGTACTCCGCGATCGGCGTCATGGTGACGCCCAAGAGCAAGCGCTACCGCACCCCCGAACAGGCGCGCGCACTGGCCGACTACGCGCGCGGCCGGATCACGACCTTCGTGGTCGCGCTGACCGCCGACGAGGTCGCCGAGGTGGCCGACGCGTTCGATGTCGTCCAGCTCTACGAGTGGAGCGACCGCCCGAACCTCGCGTTCTGCTCGTCGACCCCGCCGGAACCCGGACAGACGAGCGAGTACTTCTTCTACGACGCGAGCGCGGGATCGGGGATCTTCGAGGAATTCCCCGACTGGGTGCGCGCCCTGCCGGGCAAGGTCGTACTGGCGGGCGGGCTCGACGCCGGCAATGTGGCCGCCACCATCGCGCGGCACCGGCCCTTCGGCGTCGACGTGTCCAGTTCGGTGGAATCGGCGCCCGGTGTGAAGAGCCGTGAGCTGATGCGACGCTTCAAAGCGGCCACCGAGGCCCCCGAAGTTCTAGGCTGATCCCATGATTACCGCGATCGTGCTGATCCAGGCCGAGAACTCTCGTATCCCCGAGACCGCGCAGGCGCTCGCCGACACCGCAGGAGTCGCCGAGGTGTACTCCTGCGCCGGTGACGTCGATCTGATCGCGATCGTGCGGGTGCGCGACCACGAGCGCATCGCCGAGGTGGTCACCAGCGGCATCGACAAGGTCGACGGTGTGGTCCGCACGACCACCCACATCGCGTTCAAGTCGTACTCGAGCGCCGATGTGGAGGCCGGATTCTCCTTGGGGGAGTGAGCCTATCGCTCAGCGCTCGTCGAGGGTGTTGGTGAGCTGGGCCCAGGAGTCGAGCAGTTTCGCCGCCGCGCCGCTGTCCACGGCGGCGGGGGGGCGCGGGCGCGCGGGGGGGCGCGCGCCGGGGAGGGGGCGGGGGGCGGGTGCGGGGGCCGGTAAACGGGCCGGCCGGCCGCGTCGTCCAGGGCGCCGGCCACGGGCGGGGTGACCATCGCCGGGCACCGACGATCTGCCTTCGCAGCCGCTTCGCCACCAGGACAGCGACCCGATCGGCGGGAGC
>NZ_JARWOJ010000132.1 GCF_029868625.1 Nocardia neocaledoniensis
CCCCCCCCCCCGGCCCCCCCCCCACCCCCCGCCGGGGGGCGCGCGCCCGGGCGGGGCCCCCCCCCCCCCTCCGGGGGGGCCCCCCCCGCGGCGTTTCGGCTAGCCGAAGCCGACGGCCTGGTTGCCCCAGGCGGTGTGCAGGTCGGCGTCGGGGTTGTCGACGACGTGGTCGATGGTGTCGATGAGCAGGGTGGTGCGGGCCGATGGCTTGTAGTGCGGCCAGTGCTTGGAACCGTCGAGGGCGGCGGGGACGCCGTGTTCGGCGAAGGCCAGCCAGCGGCGCTGCATGCGGCCCGAGACCGCGATCGAGGCCTTGCGTCCGCCGAGCCAGAAGGTGGGGTCGTGATTGAGGGTGCCGAAATTGCCGAAGACATAGGGCAATTCGGTGGCGTGGCCCGCGCCTACCCTGGCCGCCTTCAACATCGGCGTCGCGTAGTCGAAGCGATACATCCAGGTCGGTGAGTGCTGGGCGTGGCCCTCGGCCACCCAGGCGGCGGGCATCCGGAACGCCGCGTCGGTGGACATCGCCAGCGCGCCACGGGTTTTCGTCAGGTCCGGGTAGGCGGAGGTGATCTCGGCGATCCGCTCGGGCGACATCTCCGGATGCGAGGCGGCGACATCGCGCAGCATGGCGTTCACCGCGTCGGGCGTCACCGGCATGATCGGCGAGCGCAGCACGCGGAACAGGGACGCCTCGTCGCGATTGGTGCCGATCAGCAGTGGCACCCGCTGGGAACGGCCCTGCTGGAAACGGTCGATCGGATAGCCGGGCAGCAGGTCACCGTCGACCACGGGGGCCGCGGCGAGCCTGCCCGGCTCCTTGATCGGCACCTCGTCCAGCAGCACGGCGCCGACCTCGACGAGTTGTTCGATCGGCAGTTCGAGCAACCGCTGTGCCTCCCCCGGCCCGAGCTCGAGCAGCTCGAGGTAACGCTGGGCCACGACGGCGGCCCGCTCCTGCCCGAAAACCGTGGTGGCGGGCGGGCTCTGGGCGATCGCCTTGTGGAACAGCCCGGTCGCGGCGGGCGAGGTGAGCAGCGCGGTGACGCAGCCCGCGCCCGAGGATTCGCCGAAGACGGTGACATTGCCGGGGTCCCCGCCGAAGGCGGCGATGTTGTCGCGCACCCAGGCCAGCGCGGCCAGCTGGTCGTGCAGGCCGAGGTTGGCGGCGAACCGGTCGCCGAAGGAGGACAGGTCGAGGAAGCCGAGCACGCCGAGCCGGTAGTTCACCGAGACGACCACCACGTCGCCCGCCTCGGCCAGCTTGCGGCCGTCGTAGATGCTCTGGGCGGCCGTGCCGAGACAGTAGGCGCCGCCGTGCAGCCACACCATCACCGGTCGCGGTTCGTCGTCGGCGGGTTCGGGGCGCGGGGACCAGACGTTGACCCACAGGCAGTCCTCGCCCATCGCCAGATCGGAGTCGACGGGGACCATCGCGCCCATGGCTTGCGGGGCGATATCGCCGAAGACGGCGCAGTCGCGCACGCCCTCCCACGGTCGCGGGGGCTTCGGCAGGGAGAAACGCGCTGGTCCGGCGGGTGCGGCGGCGTAGGGGACGCTGCGCCAGACGGCGACCGGCCCGTCCCAGATTCCGCTGACCATTCCGTATTCCGTGCGCGCCAGCGGCTCGGCCTCGTGCGTCCGCAGGTCGGGGTCGAGATCGGACTGAATGCTCATCGCACACCTCCTAGCCGGCGCGACCCACGGGTGCCTGTGTATTTGCTCCCGCAGGCCGCAGCACCTGGTGACTCACTACGAGAGTACGTCGACCCGCCACGGGCGGCCCTCCAACGCACCATTCCCGCAGGTAACGGTTACTCCAAGGACACAGATGACAGCCGCGCTCCGGCACCGGCCGGGACGGTCACACCGCGCTTTCGGCGACGAGAACCGCCATCGGGACCGGCCGCGCGCGCTCGCCCACCCCGCCGCCCGCTCGCTTCGATCCGGCCACCGGATCGGTAGCTGAGAATACGCTGACATTGTCGTCGTCGGCGCGGCACGCACTGCATACACTGTGCCGATGCCGAACTACAGCTTCCGGTGTCGCTCCTGCGGCGACACGTTCGACGTGAACCGCCCGATGGCCCAGGCCGCGGATCCGGCCGCCTGCCCCGCGGGCCACGACGACACCGTCAAACTGCTGACGACCTTCGCGACCACCGGCCGCGGCGTGGCTCCCGCCCCGGTCGCGGCACCCCGCCCCACGGGCGGCGGCTGCTGCGGTGGCGGCGGCTGCTGCTGAACCCCTTCGGGGCGCTCAGTCCCTGCGGTCGCTGTGGCCCAGGTCGCGGTCGGGGTCGATGCGGTCGCGGACGCGCTGTTTGAGCAGCGCGATGTCGGGGAAACCGCCGTCCGCCTTGCGTTCCCACAGCTGTTCGTCGTCGAGGGTGATGCGGAAGACGCCGCCCTGGCCGGGCACGAGGGCAACTTCGTCCAGGTCGGTGGCGAAGGTGGTGAGCAGTTCCTGCGCCATCCAGCCAGCGCGCAGAAGCCAGCGGCACTGGGTGCAGTACTCGATCGCGATCCGGGGCACGAGGTCAGTGTGTCAGGCCTGGAAGGTGCCGTCGAGATACACCCACGCGCCGTCGACCCGCACGAACGTGCTCAGCTCGTGCATCGCGTCGCGGACGCCGTCGAGCTTGTAGTGCGCGATGAACTCGACGGTGCCGTTGTCGTCGAACGGGCCGCCGCGCTGGGTGCCGACGATCTCCAGGAACAGCCATCGCTGCGCCGGATCGAGCTCCAATTCGGCGGGGCGGGTGTTCGGGTGCCAGGAGCGCATCAGGTAGTCCACGTCACCGACGACGTAGGCGGTGTAGCGCGAACGCATCAGGGTCTCGGCGGTCGGCGCCGGCTTGGCGCCCGCCAGGATCGGGCCGCAGCAGGCGTCGAACGGTTCGCCGCGCCGGCACGGACATGGTTTCGCGTCACCCATGCCGGTCATCCTGCCCGGTCGGCCGGTGCGAGCGGGCAGGTGGTCAGGCGAAGGGTTGGTGGGCCAGCGGGACCAGCTCCAGCGCCCGCGCCAGCTCGGCGGTCTGATCCCGCCAGCGCCGCAGATCGGTCACACTCGGCGCCATCTCGTAGTCGAGGTGGTGCGCGGCCCGCGACAACGCCGCCCACACCGCGCCCACCTGCCCCGCGGTCTCCGGCCCCGCGTACACGCGCAGGGCCAGCAGCTGGGCGCGCATCGGGCAGCGCATGAGCTCCGGCGCGATCTGCGCCCACAGTTCGTCGACAGCCTGTTCCAAGGCAAGGCGCAGGATCCAGGCGACCGCCCGCGACCACACCCCGCCCGCGTCCGACACGGCACCGGACAGCAGATGCTCGGCCGCCTCGAGCCGCTCGGCGACCGAGGGGCGCGGTGTGTACGACGTCCGGCGTGGGCGGTTTCGGCGGTTCACCGGAGCACCCGCGTGCCGCTCACGACCGCACCGCAGCGGGCTCGTGCGCCCGCAGCCAGGCGATGAATCGTTCGGTGTCGCTGATCAATTCGCGCATCGGACGGTCGATCGGGACGTGCGCGCCCGCGGTGGCGTCGCGCAGCACACCGACCAGCCAGCGGCCGCCGACCGCGGTGAGGTGCTTGTTGAGGTCGTCGACGCGGGCGCCGGTGCCCATGATCGCGAGGGTGAGCATGGCGCGCGTGGTGTGGGCCTTGCGCACGCGTCGTTCCACTTCGGCGTGGTCGAGGCCGGTGGCGAGCAGTTCGTGGCGGGCCTTGGCGAGCCCGGCGGCCTCGATCGCGGAGCGGCAGCAGGTGGCGACGAGTTCGTCGGCGATGGCGGGCGGCAGCTGCGGCGTGCGCAGCAGGGAGCGCGCGTCGTCGAGGTAGCGGCGGACCGGATCGCCGGTCACCCGCACCTCGACGACGGAGCGTTCGCGGCGCTGGACCTCGAGCACCGTGGCGTCGAGCTGCATCCGCCGCACCGCCTCGGCCAGGCGCTCGTCGTGGGTGAACACCACCACCTGCCGGGTGTGCGCCACCTCGGCCAGCACCCTGGCCAGCCCGTCCACCTTCGCCGGATCCATCGCCTGCACCGGGTCGTCGATCATGACGAAGCGGAAGGGACTGTGCGCCATGGTTGCTCGCGGCAGGAACAGGGACAGTCCGAGTGCGTGCAGCTCGCCCTGGCTCATCACCCCCAGTGCGGCGCCGTCGACCTCGTCGACCGTGACGTCGAGCAGCACCCGCCGGGCCGTGCCCGCGCTGCCCTGCAACCGGATCGCCCCGAGTTCGACATTGCTCTGCTGGCGCAGGGTGCTCCACACCCAGCGGGCGGTGCTCTCCAACGGGCGCATCCGCTCGCCACGGATCGTCGCGGTGGCGGACTTGAGCCAGTCGGCGGCCTTCTTCACGACGCGCAGTTCGCCCGCGTCGGCGGAGACGGTGCGGGCCGGGCGGAGCCAGTCGAGAATGCGCGGTACCAGCGGCGACCACACCGAGTCGAGCCGTTCGAGTTCGGCGTCGGTCTCGCGGTGCAGGGCGGCGAGCTCCGTCGCGAGTTCGGCGTGGGTGGCGCGGATCCGCTTCGGCATCGCCTCGTCGAAGTCGGCCTCGCGCAGTGCCGCCCACGCCGCCCAGCGGCGCCGCACGACCGCCAGCCGAGCGCCGAGTTCGGACGCCCCGCCGGCGCCGGTCACGAGACCGCCCGCGGCGGCGCCGTCGTCAGCGGGCACGTGAGCTGCGCCGACTTCTGCGGAATCGCGGACGACACTCGCGTTCCGGGCTCCGACCGCAGGCGACGTGGTCGGCGAAACATCACCGGAAGTGTCCGGGCGCCATGACATCTCGGCCTGTGGCGCCGACAGTTCGACCGGCACCCGGGACACCAGGGCGCGCGCGGCCGCCAGCGCGGCGTCGAACTCGGTGCGTGCCGCACGTAAGGCGGCGAGGTGGGCACCGCGCTGGGCGATCTCGGTATCCGCGGCGGTGAGCCAGGCCTCGTCGAGGTCGCCGCGGCCGCACACCGGGCAGGGACACCCGCCGCCGACGGTCACGTGTTCCCGGGCACGCGTGAGCAATTCGAGGACGCGCAGGTCGGCCTCGGCGTCGGTGGTGGCGTGTCGCGACAGTTCCGTCGCCGCGTCGGCGAGCCGATCCGCCGCCGCCTCGACCTCGGCGGCGCTGGGGAGGGTGAGGCGCAGGAGGGCGCGGAGTCCATCGGGACCGTCGACATCGAGTACCGAACCGGCGACGGCCGCCGCCACGGCGTCGAGATCGGGTTCGGGCGCTCGCAGCAGCTCCGCGACACGACGGGCGCGGTCGTCGTCGACCTCGACCAGTTCGGCCAGCAGGTCGACGCGAGACTGGCGCGAATCCTTCACGGCCCGTTCGAGTTCCAGCTTGCGCAGCCGGATGCGTTCGGCGGCGGCGGCGAGTTCGTCGAGACCGAGCAGGCGATGCAGGGCGTCGAACAGGTCGCTCGGCTTGCCGTCGACGAGGGCGCCGAGTTCGCTGTAGGACAGGAACGGGCGGTACAGATCCAGGCGCTGACGGCTGCTGCGGGGATCCACCGGGGTCGACGGCGCGGCACCGCGACGCTCGGTCCACTGCGCGTCGGCGAGGTCGCCGCCGGGCGCCCAGTGCGCGGCGACCGTGAGTTCGGTCTCGGCGCCGGCGGTGAGCAGGTCGACCTCGATCCGGGCGAGGTCGGGCTCGTGCAGGTTGCGCCACCCCTCCCGCCACGCGGTGGACCGGCCGTCCCAGCGCCGGTTGCCTCCGGTCAGCGCGAATTCGGCGGCCTCGGCGAAACTCGACTTGCCGCTGCCGTTGCGGCCGACTACCAGCGTGAGTCCGGGTCCCGGGTCGAGCCGCAGCGTCGCCGTCGGTCCGATGCCGCGGAAGCCGTGCACCGAGATGGCGCGCAGGAAGACGCCGGTGTCACCGGTGTCCGGTTCGGCCCTGTCGTCGTCGGCCTCGGCGAGCGCGGCCATCACGCAGGCGGCGACCGGCGCTTCCACGGCCGGGTCGGCCGCGAGCTCGCGCGCGACCACCTCGGCGATCCGATCCGAGCACACCCTGCGACATCCCCCTTCGCGCCCCGTGCGCACCGCGACGGCCGACGTACGGGCCGACCAGATCCTCGCGGGAAACGCTACCCGATCGCGGTGCGTTCGCCCAGGGGATGCGCAGTGCCCCAGCGAATCTGCCCGCGGGAGTGGAATGGCCATCGTTGAGCCACGGCGGGCCCATCGATGTCCACCCCTCGTCCACCCCGGCGGGCAGCTCGATGAGGTGTTCACACCCGCGATACGCTCCGGTGAGCGGCGCGAGCGGTCCGGGCGAGCCGAACAGGTCAGAATGCCAGACTTTGCCGCAGGCAGCAAGAGGGAAAAGGTGAATCCACCACAGCACCAGCGTTTTCCAGGTGGTTCACCGACGTGAGCGGCAGTTGTCGGTGCGCTCCGGTAGATATTGCGGCGACACAGAACGGGGGAAGGCGATGACCGACCGACAGGCGCCGTGGACCGAGGAACAGGTCCGCGCACTCGCGCCGGACGCGAGCTCACTGGCTGCCGCGCGCAAGCTGGCCGGTCGCTGGCGGGAGACCGGCGCGGACGGGAGCGCCGTGTGGGGGCTGTGCCAGGGCAGTGGCGCCAAGCCGTATCAGACCGTCGTCGATCTGGCCGGGCCCGCGTACAAATGCTCGTGTCCCAGCCGGAAATTCCCCTGCAAGCACGCACTGTCGCTGCTGCTCGCCTGGTCGGGCGGCGCGGTGCCGGACCGGGAGGCACCGGCCGATTTCGCGGCCGAATGGCTGGCGGGCCGCGCGGCCAAGGCCGCCGCGCCGGCGAAGGCCAAGCCGTCTACGACGCCGTCGCAGGCGACCGTCGAGCAACGCCGCGCGCGGGTGTCCGCGGGGCTGACCGAACTGGAGGTGTGGCTCACCGACCAGATCCGCACCGGCCTGGCCCAGACCGATAGGTCGTTCGCCGCCTATGAGGCGATCGCGGCCCGCATGGTCGACGCGCAAGCGCCCGGGGTCGCCGCCACCCTGCGCAGGCTGCCCGCCGCGATGATGTCGACCGAGCACTGGCCGGAGCTGCTGCTCCGCGAATACGCCCGGCTGCACCTGCTGGTGCTGGCCCATCGCGGCATCGACGCGCTGCCGGAGCCGTTGCGGGCCGGCGTGCGCACCCATGTCGGCTATCCGACCCACGCCGAGACCGTGCTGGCCGAGCCCGCGGTGCGTGATCGCTGGCAGGTCCTCGGCATGCGGGTCAGCGAGGAGGAGCGGCTGCACACCCGGCGCACCTGGCTGCGCGGCCGCGGCGGCGGGCGCTGGGCGGTGCTGGTCGAGCATTCCTTCGGCTCCCCCAATTTCACCGGCGAGGTGCCTGCGCCCGGCCACGAGGTGGACGCAGACCTGCACTTCTATCCCGGTGCGGCACCGCTGCGCGTGCAGTGGGGCGCCCGCCACGGTGTCCCGGAGCCCTTCACCACCGTGCCCGCGATCGGCGGGAACACGATCGGTGACGCGCTCGACGCCTACGCCGCCGCGCTGGGCGCCGATCCCTGGTTGCGGGCCTGGCCCGCCGTGCTGGCCGAGGTCGTCCCGGTGCTCGACGAGCACGGCTGGCAGCTGGTCGACGCCGAGGGCACGGCTCTGCCGCTGCCCCCGGGGGTGCGGCCGTGGCGGTTGATCGCGGTGTCGGGTGGTCATCCGGTGACGGTCACCGGCGAGTGGCGCGCCGACGGTTTCGATCCGATCTCGGTGCTCAGCGCGGGCATGGTGAACGATCTGGAGACCGAGTTCCCGAGCGGGTCCGGTCCGTCTCCCGAACTGGCCGAACTGGTTTCGGTCGCGCTGCTCGGTACGGCGCGGCGCAACGCCGACGGTGTCGAGGTCGCGGCGGCGGTCGCGAGCGCGGTACCGCGCCACTCGGGCGAACCGGCCGTCCGGCTGCTCGATACCGCCGCGCTCCAGGATCTGTACCTGCGTGGCGGCAGGCTACCGGGCACCGCGCCCAAACCCGAAGCCGCCGCGGATGATCCGCGTCCGCTGCTCCCGCGCAAGGCCGCGGAACGGCTGCGCCGCATGCTCGCGGACAAATCGGCCTTCCTGCCCGAGTGGTTCGCCGCCGCGGCGCCCTTCGACTTCCGGCTGCCGGATGTGCTGTGCGTACAGGCGCTCACCGCTGCCTCCGACACGCAGTTGCGCGGTCCGCTGTTACGGCTGGCGGGTCGCCGTGGGCGTTGGCTCGCCGCGCGCAATCCCGCGTGGTCGACGTTGCTCGATTCGTTCCCGGTCGACCGAGCCGACTCGGTCACCGACGACGAGACTTCGGTCGTCACCCAGGATGTCTGGCTGTTCGGCGCGCCCGGCGAACGCAAGGACTGGCTGGCCCAGCTGCGACGCACCGATCCGGCCGCCGCGCTGGAGGTCTTGAGTGTCGCGTGGGCGAAGGAGTCCGGCCCGATCAAGGCCGAGCTGCTCGCGCTGCTCGACGACGGACTGAACACCGCCGACGAGCCCCTGCTCGAACGGGCACTCGACGATCGCCGCGGCGATGTCCGGCGCACGGCGGCGAACCTGCTGGCCCGGCTGCCCGGCTCCGCGTACGGGCAGCGGATGGCCGCCCTGGTGGCCGCGTGGGTGCGGGTGGACGCGGACGGCGGCGTCGAGGTCAGCGTGCCGACCGAGGTCGACGCGCAGGCCCGGCGCGACGGCATCACCGACGGTACCGACCAGGCCAGATTGCGCTGGGACACACCCGATTCGACGGTGACGACCCTGCATCAGGCCGTGTCGGCGGCGCCGCTGACGGCGTGGGCTCCGTTGGTCGGCGCCGCCGGCTCGGCGACCGCCGAGGCGGCCATGCGGCTCACCTTGCCGCCGCGCTATGCCAAGGCGATCGTCGACGGCTGGGTCGACGCGGCCATCGCCCAGCGCGAGACCACCTGGGCGCGCGCGCTCTTCGCGAACGCCACCCCGACCGAGCAGGCCGTGCTGCGCCGCCGCGAACTGTTCGGTTTGCTCACCGCCGCCGACCGGATCGAGCACGTCCTCGATCTCGACGCCCACCAGCTCACCGAACTGCACGCGATCCTGCCCGGCCTCGACCATCCGTGGCCCGCCCCGGTCGCCGACCATGTACTGCGGCTGCTGGCCGAACGTGCTCGCACCACGGGCCGTCAACCCCACGCCGGCGCCGGGGTCTACACCGACCGCGCACTGCTCACCGCGGCGGGCGTGCACCTGCCCGTCGACCTGGCCGCGCGCGTCACCGCGCTCGCCGACACCACCGAGGACCCCGCCTGGCAACAGGCCTTCCACCGACTCGCCCACGATCTCACCGACCGCGCGACCATGCTCGAGGAGCTGCGATGACCACCACCGAACCGGCAACCACCCTGCTGCGTCCGCATGCCGAACAGGCCTTCGCCGACGAGCTGGCCGCGCTGGCCCGCGTCGACGATCGGCCGCGGCCTCCGTCCTGGCGGCTGTCGCCGTGGGCGGTGGTCACCTATGTGCTGGGCGGCACGCTCGATGACGGCACGGTGATCACGCCCAAGTACGTGGGCCCGCGGCGGCTGATGGAGGTGGCGGTCGCGACCCTGGCCACCGATCGGGCGCTGCTGCTGCTCGGCGTGCCCGGTACCGCCAAAACCTGGGTGTCGGAACATCTTTCGGCGGCCATCAGCGGCGAGTCGACGCTACTGGTGCAGGGCACCTCCGGGACCGCCGAGGAGGCGATCCGGTACGGGTGGAACTACGCCCGGCTGCTCGCCGAGGGCCCGAGCGACGCGGCCCTGGTGGCCTCGCCGGTGATGACCGCGATGCGCACGGGCGCGATCGCGCGGATCGAGGAACTCACCCGCATCCCCTCCGATGTGCAGGACGCCCTGATCACAATCCTGTCGGAGAAGACGCTGCCCGTGCCCGAGCTGGGCGCGGAGGTGCAGGCGGCCAAGGGCTTCAATGTGATCGCCACGGCCAACGATCGCGACCGTGGCGTCAACGATCTGTCCTCGGCGCTGCGCCGCCGCTTCAACACCGTGGTGCTGCCGCTGCCCGCCGACGAGGACTCCGAGGTGGCCATCGTGAGCAGGCGGGTCGAACAGCTCGGCGCCGCACTGGAACTGCCGACCGTCCCCGCGGCCGCCGAGGAGGTGCGCCGGGTGGTGCGCGTGTTCCGCGAGCTGCGCTCGGGCATCACCGCCGACGGTCGGACCAAGCTCAAGACGCCGTCGGGCACGCTGTCCACCGCCGAGGCGATCTCGGTGATCACCAACGGGCTGGCCCTGTCGGCCCACTTCGGCGACGGCGTGCTGCGCGCCTCCGATATCGCGGGCGCGGTGCTCGGTTCCGTCATCAAGGACCCGGTCGCCGATTCGGTCATCTGGACCGAGTACCTGGAGGCCGTCGTCCGCGAACGCCCGGACTGGGCTGATTTCTACCGCGCCTGCCGCGAAATCGGCGACTGAACCCGCGACGGACGAGGGAAACGAATCACCCAGCGCACAGGGGGCTTTCGATGAGTGAACACAGCGGCCACGGAACACGGACCGGAAGATACACAGGTACGGCCGTCGCGCATGCCGTCCGCTCCGCCGCGTCTTCCGTCAGCGCGACCGGAATCGGAAACGGCGCGGTGCTGTCCTCCCCCGGCCCCGCGAACGTCGAGGCGGCACCGACAGCGGGCGCAGCGAGTTCGCCACGGCGACAGAGCACCGATGAGGGTGCCGTGACCAGGGTCTTCGGGATCCGGCACCACGGTCCCGGGTCGGCGCGGTCCCTGCGGCAGGCGCTGGCGGAATTCGCGCCGGATGCCATCCTCATCGAGGGACCCGCCGACGCCGACCCGCTGGTCGGATACGTGGCGGCGGACTCCATGCACCCGCCGGTGGCGTTGCTGGCCTATGTGCCGGATTCCCCTGCCCGCGCCGCCTTCTGGCCGTTCGCCGTGTTCTCCCCGGAGTGGCAGGCCATGCGCTACGGCGTGGAGCACGCGGTGCCGGTGCGGTTCTGCGACCTGCCGGCCACCCACGTTCTCGCCGCCGACGAGGACACCCGCGGTGATCGCACCGACCCGCTCGGCACCCTCGCCGCGGCCGCGGGCTACGACGACGCGGAACGCTGGTGGGACTCGGTCGTCGAATCCGTCCCCGACAGCGCGGCTTTCGACGCCATCACCGAGGCCATGGCCGCCCTGCGCGAGGACGCCCCCGACCACGCGCCCCGCAGCGCCACCCCCGACCAGGACGCGAACGCGCCAGCCGCCGGCTCGTCGGCCACCACGCTCGAGACCGATGACCCGCGGGCGGGTGCGTCGACGGAGCCGTTGTCGCCGGGATCGGATTCGCCCCCTGGACAAGGTGATTCACCGCGGGACAGGTGGGCACCGTTGGTGGTCGACGAGCAGACGTTGCGGCGTGAGGCCTACATGCGGCAGGTGCTGCGGCAGACGCTCAAGGACGGGGCCAAGCGGGTCGCGGTGGTGTGTGGGGCATGGCACGCGCCCGCGCTGACCGGTCCGCTCGGACCCGCGGCGCCGGATGCCCGGCTGCTCAAAGGGATGCCGAAGATCAAGGCGGCGCTGACCTGGGTGCCGTGGACGCATTCGCGGCTGGCCGCCAGTTCCGGTTACGGGGCCGGAGTCACCTCGCCGGGCTGGTACCACCACCTGTTCACCGAGACCGAGCGACCGGTGGCGCGCTGGCTGACCAAGGTGGCGGGAGTGCTGCGGGCCCACGATCTGCCCGTGTCGAGCGCGCACATCATCGAATCCGTGCGGCTGGCCGACACTCTCGCGGCGCTGCGGAACCGGCCGCTGCCCGGGCTGTCCGAGGTCACCGAGGCCGTGCGGTCGGTGATGTGCGGCGGCGACGAGACGATGCTGCGGCTGGTGGTCGACGAACTGGTGGTCGGCGAGACCCTCGGCAGCGTGCCCGAGGACACTCCCACCGTTCCGCTCGCTGCCGACCTGCGGGCCAGGATCAAGACCCTGCGACTCAAGCAGGAGGCCCTCGTCCGCACCGTCGACCTGGACCTGCGCAAGGACCGCGACGTCGAACGGTCGCACCTGCTGCACCGGTTGCGCCTGCTCGGCATCGACTGGGGTACACCGACGGTGGGCGAGGTCCGCAATACCGGCACCTTCCGCGAGACGTGGGCGCTGCGCTGGGAACCGGAATTCGCGGTGCGCATCGTCGAGGCCGCGGTCTGGGGAACCACGCTGCGCACCGCCGCCGAGGCCAAGATCCTGGACACGGCGAGCCGGGACGGCGTCTCCGTCACCGCGCTCGCCGACGCGCTCGAGACGGCGTTGCTCGCCGATCTCGGCGGGGCCACCGATGGCCTGATCACGCGGCTCGAAGCGGCCGCCGCACTGGACCACGACGTCACCCACCTGCTCGGCGCACTCCCCGGGCTGACCCGCACCCTGCGCTACGGCGACGTCCGCGGCACCGACACCAAGGCGCTCGGCCACGTCGCCGACGGCCTGCTGGTGCGGATCTGTGCCGGCCTGCCCGGCGCCGTCACCGGCCTCGACACCGACGCGGCCGAGGCGCTGCGCACCCAGATCGACGCCGCGCACACCGCCATCAGCACCCGCGACGACGAGCACGCCAGCACCGAATGGCTCGCAACCCTGCAGCGCATCGCCGATCGCGACGACGTGCACGGCGCGATCGCCGGCCGCGCGGTGCGGCTGCTCTGCGATGCCGAGCGCATCGACGACGCCGACTCGGCCCGCCGGCTGGCCGCCGCGCTGTCCATCGGCAACACTCCCGCCGGCAAGGCCGCCTGGATCGACGGCTTCCTCGGCGGCCGCGGCCTGCTACTCGTGCACGATCGGGAGTTGTTGCGCCGCATCGACGAATGGCTGCGCGAACTCACCGAAGACCAGTTCGTCGCCACCCTCCCGCTGCTGCGCCGCACCTTCGGCTCCTTCGAATCCGGTGAACGCCGCGCCATCGGGCAGGCACTGCGCGATACGGGTCCGACCAGGTCGACGACGGCCGCCGCCGTCGCTGTCGATCCGGCCCGTGGGCAGGTGGCGCTGCGGGCGGCCGCCGCGATCCTTGGAGCGACGGGATGAACCCGGCCGCACCGACACCACGTGGTACCGGCACCGGGCCGTCGGAGTGCCGCCGGAGTCCGGGCCACGTCGCGCTATCGGAGGGTTGGTCGCCGGAGCGCGGGACCCACCCCGCAGGACTTCCGAGGGTTACCAGACGCGTGCCCTCTCACTCGACTGCCACACCGTTCGTTCCCCAGGAGCTCCGATGACCGAGATCGACGAATCCCACGCGCGCCGTTGGCGACTCGTGCTCGGCACCGCCGCCGAGGAACAGCTCGGCGGGCTGTCCGGCGGGCCCGATCAGGCGATGGACCAGGCGCTGGCCGCGCTGTACAACACCGGCGAGTCCAGTGGCTCCACGAAAAGGTCCGGCGGACTGGGCGGTTCGGCGCCGCGGGTGGCGCGCTGGCTCGGCGACATCCGCACCTACTTCCCGGCGACCGTCGTGGAGGTGATGCAGCGCGATGCCGTGCAGCGGTTGAACCTCACCCAGCTGCTGCTCGAGCCGGAGCTGCTGGAATCGGTGGAACCCGATGTGCACCTGGTCGGCACGCTGCTCGGGCTCAATCGGGTGATGCCGGAGACCACCAAGGCGACCGCGCGGATGGTGGTCGAGAAGGTGGTGCGCGAGATCGAGCGCCGCATCGCCGCCAAGACCGTGGCGGCGGTGAGCGGTGCCATCAATCGTGCCGCCCGCACCCACCGGCCGAAGCTGCGCGACATCGACTTCGACCGGACCATCCGCAAGAACCTGGCCAACTATCTGCCCGAACACCGCACCGTCGTGCCCGAACGCCTCGTCGGATACGGGCGCAAGGCGCAGTCGATCCAGCGCGACGTGGTACTGGCGATCGACCAGTCCGGATCGATGGCGGCCAGTGTCGTCTACGCCTCGGTCTTCGGCGCGGTGCTGGCGTCGATGCGGTCGCTGAAGACCTCGCTGGTGGTGTTCGACACCGAGGTCGTCGATCTCACCGAGCAGCTCAGCGACCCCGTCGACGTGCTGTTCGGCACTCAGCTGGGCGGCGGCACCGACATCAATCGCGCCATCGCGTACTCGCAGTCGCTGATCACCCGGCCCACCGACAGCCTGTTCGTGCTGATCTCCGACCTGTACGAGGGCGGGGTGCGCGAGGAGATGCTGCGGCGCTGCCACGCGATGAAGGAGGCGGGCGTGCAGGTGGTGGTGTTGCTGGCGCTGTCCGACGAGGGAGCGCCCGCCTACGACCACGACAATGCCGCCGCGCTCGCCGCACTCGGCATCCCCGCCTTCGCGTGCACCCCGGACAAGTTCCCCGACCTGCTGGCCACGGCGCTCGATCGCGGCGATATCACCCACTGGGCCGACCGCAACGCTCCCGCCGTGTGACGGCGCGAGGTTCGCTAGGCTGCGAACGATCGGTTTCGGTGAACGGGGGCAGGCGATGTTGCGGCGCGGGGAGGTGTTCGCCGGGTTCGTCATCGAACGCGAGCTGGGTCGCGGTGGCATGGGCGCGGTGTACGCCGCCCGCGACCGCAGGCTGCCGCGGCTGACCGCGCTCAAACTGATGCACCGGGAGCTGTTCACCGACCGCGAGGTCCGCGCCCGCTTCGAGCGGGAAGCCGACCTGGTCGCCCAGCTCGACCACCCGAACATCATCACCGTCTACGACCGCGGCCTCGACGAGGACCGGCTGTGGATCGCGATGCAGTTCGTCGACGGTGTCGACGCGGCGGCGGTTCCGGCCGCGCGATTCGGGGTGGAGCGGATCGCGCAGATCGTCACCCAGACGGCGAGCGCGCTGGACTACGCGCATCGGCGCGGGGTGCTGCACCGCGATGTGAAGCCGGCCAACATCCTGCTCTCCCAGACGGCGGGTGTCGGCGCCGGATTCGACGAGCGGGTCGTGCTCACCGACTTCGGCATCGCGAAACTGCTCGACGACACCGGCGGCCTGACCCGCACCGGCCAGTTCACCGCCACCATCGCCTACGCCTCCCCCGAACAACTCACCAGCTCGCCGCTGGATCACCGCTGCGACCAGTACTCCCTGGCCTGCACCGTCTTCCGCCTGCTCACCGGCACCGGGCCGTTCGACGCGCCCAATCCCGCCACCGTGATGCTCGGCCACCTCAACGCCTCGCCGCCGCAGGCCAGCTCGCTGCGCGGCACCCTGCCGCCCGCCGTCGACACCGTCCTCGCCAAGGCGATGGCCAAGGACCCGGCGCACCGCTTCGCCACCTGCACCGATTTCGCGCTCGCCCTCACAGAGGCCCTGCGTCGCCGCTCCCACCCGTCGACGGGCGGAGTCCCACTGACCCGCGACCAGCCCAGAACCGGCGCGGCACCGGCGACGCGCCCCGGCTCGCCCCCGGACGACCGCCGCCGCCCCCACGCCACGAGCGGCCCGCCGGGCCCCGGCCACCGGTCGGACACGGCCAGGGCGGATGCCCCTCGAACGCCGGCGCATGATCTCGCCCGCCGCCTCGACCCGACAACCCCGGGCCCGGCCACCCCGGCCGACGGCCGACCCCGGATCGACACCCGGCACCCGGACCGCCACCCCGGCACGGTGGCGGAGCCGCCCGTAAGCCCCAGCGGACCGTCCGCGGGCGGACCATCGTCCGGCCTTCGCCACGGCGGTACCCACGCGGGCGCTGAGGCACCCGCGGCGGCGTCGGTCTCCGAACGCGAGCGACACCAGCGCCACGCTGCGACACTGCATTCCGAACACGAGCATCGGAGCCGTGACGCGGTACCCACCGCGGCATCGGGATGGCTCAACGCCGTGCACGGCTGCCTGCTCGGCGGCGCGCTCGGGGACGCGCTCGGCGCGCCGGTGGAAGCGCTGTCGCTGCACCGGATCCGGGAGATCCACGGCCGCGACGGTGTCACCGATGTCGACCAGCTGCGCATTTCCGAGGAGACACAGCTGACCGCCTTCACGGTGGAGGCGTTGATCCGCGGCTCGGTGCGGGCCAGGGCCAAGGGCATCGGCGGTGCGACCATGGGGTTGCTGCAGCAAGGCATGCTGGTGTGGTTGCGGGGGCAGGTCGCCGAGGTGGCCGACCAGCCGGTCACGCTGTTCAGTTCGCTCAGCGGCCACCCGGAACTGATCGAGCAACGCGGCGTGGCGAATTCGGTGTACACAGCGCTGCGGCAGGCGGCCGCGCGACAGGCACCGACCAGCCCGCTCGGTACCCGCGAGCGGCCCATCAACAACTCCAAGGGCAGCGGCGCGGTGATGCGCGCCGCGCCCTGCGGATTCGGCTACGCCGCGGACCGCTCCGGCGCCGCGACGGGCACCATCTTCGAATTGGGTTGCGACGCCGCCGCGCTCACGCACGGGCACCCGAGCGGCTGGCTGCCCGCGGGCACGCTGGCCGCGCTGATCTACCGGCTCGCCCGCGGCGACGACACCGCGACGGCGCTGGCCCACGCACGCACCGAACTGGGGAGCTACCCGGACCACGAGGAAACCTCGGCGGCGCTCGCGGCGGCGGCCACACTGGCCGGCCGACTCGAGCGCGAACGGCGCGCGCCGGAACCGGAAGACATCGAAACCCTCGGCGCGGGCTGGATCGGACCAGAAGCCCTGGCCATCGCCGTTTTCGCCGTGCTCGCCGCCGAAAACCGCGGCGGCGCACCCCACGACATCGTCCGCGCCGGACTCCTGCTCTCGGTCAACCACTCCGGCGACAGCGACGCCACCGGCTCCCTCGCGGGCAGCCTCCTCGGTGCCCGCTACGGCCACACCGCCCTCCCCCACCGCTGGGCCCGCACGGTCGACGCCCGCTCCGCCCTCGACCGCCTCGCCACCGACTACTGCACCGAATTCGGCCTCACGCCGCCTCGCGACGAACACGGCCAGCCCACCCGCGACTGGTTCGACCGCTACCCCGCCTGACCCGCCGTCACGAATCACCAGCGCCGATCGGCGATCACGTCCGGTACACGCAAGCACTCGGGCCCCGGTGGACGATTCCACCGGGGCCCGAGGACGCGACCCGCGCCTTACAGGTCCGCGATCGCCGCCAACGGTGGCGTCCGCGCTGCCCGCACACCGGGCCACACGGCCGCGAGCACACCCACCACACCGGAGGCGATCAGTACCGCCACCAGCTGCGACCACGGGATGGTGATCTGGTCGATGCCCAGGTCACGCAGGGTGCGCAGGAAGCCGACGCCGAGCGCGATGCCGAGGATGAGGCCGACGATGGCGCCGAAGATCGCGATCAGCATGGATTCCAGGTAGATGGTGCGGCGCACCTGGGATCGCTGGGTGCCGACCGCGCGCAGCATGCCGATCTCGCGGCGCCGTTCCACCACAGACAGGGCCAGGGTGTTGATGATGCCGAGCACGGCGATCACCACCGCCAGCGCGAGCAGGCCGTAGAGGATGGCGAGCAGGGTGTTGATCTGCTGGCCCTGCGCGCCCTTGAACTGCTCGTGGTCTTGCACCTGCACCACCACGAACGGTTCGGTGGCCTTCTCCAGATTCGTCCGCATGGCGGCGAGATCGGTGCCCGGTTCCGCCTTCACCAGCACGAAGATGTTGGTGCGCAGGCTCTGCGGCATCAGCTTCTCGTAGACGCCGGGGTCGACGACCATGGGCCCGAGCAGCGGCGAATTGGCGTAGATGCCACCGACGGTGAGCTCGAGCTTCTGGTTGTCGAGGCTGGTCACGGGCACCTTGTCGCCGACCTTCCAGCCGCGCTCGGTGGCCGCTGTCTCGTCGACGAGCAGCCCGTTCGCCGCGATCGTGGTGGAACCACTGATCACGTCGATGTCCATGACCGGATCGATCGGCCCGTCGGGTGAGGTGGCGCCGATCTGCTCGCCGTCGACCTTGAACGCGACGACCCTGATCCCGGTGACATCGCTGACTCCGGGCACCTCCGAGCGCACGGCGTCGACGGCGCCGATCGGGGCGCCGATCATCTGCGGCCCCGCCAGCACGTATTCGGCCTTCACGCCCTTGTCGATGAGCACGCCGACACTGGTCTTGGCCGAGGCGCCGAGAATGCCGATCGCCGAGACCAGCATCAGGCCGAGGGTCAGGGCGAACGCGGTGGCCGCGGTGCGCCGCGGATTGCGCACCGCGTTGTTGCGCGCCATCTGCCCGATCGGCCCGAACGGCCGGGTGAGCACGCCGAGCACCAGCACCATCGGCCGCGACAGCGCGGGCGCGGCCAGCAGCACGGCCAGGATCAAGCCCAGCGCGCCGATGCCGACGGTCACCGCCGCGCTCTTGCCGGTGCCCTGCGCGCCGACGTACACCAGCACGCCACCGACCACCGCCATGACCGCGCCGGTCACGGTGCGGAGCCGCAACGAGTCACCCGCGCTGGCGAATTCGGAACGCATCGCCTCGACCGGCGGCACCTTGGCCGCCCGGCGCGCCGGCGCGTAGGCACTGGCCACGGTGACGATCAGGCCGACCAGCAACGCGACGATCGCGGTGCGCGGCAGCACCGTCAGCGATCCGGTCGGCAGTCCCAGATCGAAGGCGTTGAGCAGCGCCGACAAACCGAAGGCCAACCCGATGCCCGCGGCGAGACCGATCGCGCTGCCGATCAGGCCGATCACGATCGCCTCGCTGACGACCGACCGCCCGACCTGCTCCCGGCTCGCCCCGATCGCGCGCAGCAGCGCCAGTTCGCGCAGGCGCTGGGCCACGATCATCGAGAAGGTGTTGTAGATGATGAAGGTGCCGACGATCAGCGCGATCGCGCCGAAGGCGAGCAGGAAGTAGTTGATGAAGGTGAGCGCCTCGGAGATCTCCTTCTTCATGTCCTCGCGGACCTCGTCGGCGTTCTGCACCTTGTAGTTCGGCAGTCCGGCGGCCAGCTGATCGCGCAGGTCGTCGGGGTCGACGCCCGGCTTCGCGGCGAGATCGGCGTAGGCGACGTGCGAGCCGTCGGTGAACAGCTTGCGGCCCTGCTGCTCGGTGAACATCACCGCGACCACACCGCTGCTCTCGGCGCCCGGCATCTCGTAGATGCCGGTGAGCGTGACGTCGAACGGGTCGCCCTTGGACGGGATGAGCACCTTCGTCCGCTGCCCGACCTGCAGGCCCGCCTTCTCGGCGCCGCTGCTGTTGAGCGCGATCTCGCCCGCCTCGGCGGGCGGACGACCGGCGACGAAGGTCTCCGGATCCTCGACCGCCTGCTCCGGCGGCAGGTAGGACAGGCCGAAACTCGGTGCGCCACCGGTCTGCACGGCCTTCTTGCCGTCGGGGTCGAGCAGGACGACCGGCCCGTTCACGGCAGGCGCGACCCGGTCGACACCGTCGGCCTTGGCCAGCGCGTCGACGATATTGGTCGGCACACCGAGCGACTGCCGCTCCTTGGGGCCGACACGCACGTCGACGCCCTGGGCCTGGCCTTCGAAGATGCCGTCGAAGGTGCGCTGCAGGGTGTCGGTGAAGACGAACGACCCCGAGATGAAGGCGGTGCCGAGCACCACCGACAGCAGCGTGAGAGCCAGCCGCACCTTGTGCGCGGCGAGATTGCGCAAGGCCACCTTGCGCATGGGGTTGGTCATCGGGTCTCCAGCGCCTTCATCCGGTCGAGGATCGAATCCTGGGTCGGATCGCGCAGTTCGTCCACGATCCGGCCGTCGGCCAGGAAGACCACCCGATCGGCGTACGCGGCGGCCCGCGGGTCGTGCGTCACGATGACCACGGTCTGCCCGAACTCGTCGACCGAGGCGCGCAGGATCGACAGCACCTCGCCGGAGGAATGCGAGTCCAGGTTGCCGGTCGGCTCGTCACCGAAGATGATCTCCGGCTTGCCGACCAGCGCGCGGGCACACGCGACGCGCTGCTGCTGACCACCCGACAGCTCGCTGGGCCGATGCTCGAGCCGGTCGCCGAGGCCGAGCCGCTTGACCACCGTGTCGAGCCACTCCTGGTCGGGCTTGCGGCCCGCGATGTCGAGCGGCAGGGTGATGTTCTCCAGCGCGGTCAGCGTCGGGACCAGGTTGAACGCCTGGAAGACGAATCCGATCCGGTCGCGGCGCAGGGCGGTCATCTGCTTGTCGGACAGCCCGGTCAGCGCGGTGTCACCGATGCGGACCGAGCCCGCGCTCGCGCTGTCGAGACCGGCCAGGCAGTGCATCAGGGTCGACTTGCCGGAGCCGGAGGGGCCCATGATCGCGGTGAACTCACCCCTGGCGAAGTCGGCTGACACTCCGTCCAGGGCCTTGACCTGGGTATCTCCCGAGCCGTACAGCTTGACCAGATCGTGCGCGGCGGCCGCGATCTCCGTGGCGGCAGCCGCGTCGGCGGCCTCGGTGCCCATGGCGTGCGAAGTCATGGTGTCCAGTCTGTCTGCCCACCGCGCACCGCGCCATCCGGAATTCCCCTGAGCTCAACGGCGCCGACCCCGAGGGCCCTGCGTGGTCACGCTCCGCTACCGCCTCCGGGCCCGCCGGGATCGGCGCTCAGTCCCCCGGAACAACCCATTCGAAGGCGGCCGCTTTCGAGCGCGCCCCTTCGGCGGTGCGGGACCGGTTCGGTTCACCCAGTTCGGCGAGCAGTTCCTCGGTGAGGCCGACCAGGCTCGCCAGCGTCTCCGGGGTGAACCAGTCCGGGCGGGTGGCGAACAGGATGTCCTCGGCGGCGGTGTTGCCGCTGGCCCCCGGCGCGAACGGACAACCACCGAGGCCGCCCAGCGCGCCGTCGACCATGCCGGCGCCCGCCGCGACGGCGGCGAGGGTGTTCGCGACGCCCATGCCCCAGGTGTCGTGGCCGTGGAAGACGATCCGGCGAGGGGGTGTGCCCTCGCGCACCGCCGAGACCAGCGCGCTCACCTGGCCGGGATGGGCCTGACCGAGGGTGTCGGCGAGGACGATGTCGACGGCACCCTCGGTGCGCGGGTCGTTCGCGATGGCGAGCACCCTGACCGGGTCGACCCGGCCGTCGAACGGACAGGTGAAGGCGGTGGCCAGGCACAGCTGGATCTCGCCGCCCGCCTCGCGCGCCAACCGGATCGCGTCGGGCATCGCGGCGACCGAGGCCTCCGTGTCGCGCCCGATATTGGCCCTGTTGTGCGCGTCGGACACCGAGAAGCAGTACTGGAAATTGCGCGCCCCGGCCGCCGCGGCCTTCTCGACATGGCGCGGCGTGGCCACCCACACCCAGCATTTCGCCAGCTCATCGGGCGTCAGCGCGGCGATCAGGTCGAGCGAGTTGGCCATCGGCGGCACGAGATCCGGCCTGGCCATCGAGCCGATCTCCAGCGCGGGCACCCCGGCGGCGAGTAGCCGCCGCACGATGTCGACCTTGCGCTCGGTGTCGAGCATTTTGCCGGTGAGCTGGAGACCGTCGCGCAGCGTCACATCCCGCAGCAGCGGGGCCGTCATCGCGGATCCGATTCCCGCGCCGGCACACACATCACCCCGCCGCACGGCTTGTCGCCGACGCTGGCCGGGGTCGGATGGACGGTCGGGCGCACATGGCCCGGACCGCGCTGTTCCCACTTGCTGCGCACCGGTGGGCGGCGTCTGCCGTGTACTCGCCTGCTCACTTCGCCTCCAGCGCGTCGATCTGGTCGTCACTCATCCCGAGCAGTTCGCCGAGCACTTCCCTGGTGTGCTCGCCGAGGTCGGGGCCGACGTTCCGGATCGGCAGCGACTGTTCCCCGATCACCGGGACGATGCCGGGGAACCCCACCTGCTTGGGTTCGGGCTCGCCCACGTCGACGGGGAACGTCTGGATCATATTCCGTGCCCGGTACTGCTCGTCGGCCACGATGTCGGCGGCGGTGTAGATCGGGCCGCACGGGATGGCCGCGTCGTCGAGCAGTTTCAGCGCCTCGTCGCGGGTGTGCCGGATCGTCCATTCGGCGATCGAGGCGTCGAGCCGCTCGCGGTGGCGCCAGCGTCCCGCGTTGTCGGCCAGCTCCGGATCGGCCGCCAGGTCGGGGCGGCCGATGAGCCGCATGTACCGCTGGAAGATGGCGTCCCCGTTGCCGCCGATGATGATGCTGTAGCCGTCGCTGGTCGGGTAGGCGTTGCTGGGCGCGATGCCCTCCATCCGGCCGCCGACCCGCTCCCGCGTGATCCCGTAGGCGAGGTGGTCGGGCACCAGCGATTCCATCACCGACAGGATCGACTCGTTGAGGGCCACGTCGATGATTCGCTCCACCTGCGGCACCGGCCCGCTGACCCGTTCCCGCTGGAACAGCGCCATCACGGTGCCGAAGGCCGCGTAGATGCCCGCGATCGAGTCACCGATCGAGACACCGACGCGCACCGGCGGCCGGTCCGGGTCGCCGACCAGCTCCCGCAGGCCGCCCACCGCCTCCGCGACCGCGGCGAAACCGGGACGCGCGGCCATCGGGCCGGTCTGGCCGTAGGCGGAGATGCGGGTGATGACCAGCTTCGGGTTCGCTTCCTCGAGCACCTCGGGGCCCAGCCCCCACTTCTCGAGCATGCCGGGCCGGAAATTCTCCAGCAGCACATCGCAGTGCCGCACCAGATCGAGCACGATCGCCCGGCCCGCGTCGGTGCGCAGGTCGAGCACGATCGACTTCTTGTTGCGGTTCACGGTGCGATACAGCATGGACGTGTCGCCGCCGTAGAGCCGCCAATTGCGCAGCTCATCGCCTGTTCCTGGTCGTTCGACCTTGATCACCTCGGCGCCGAAATCGCCCAGAATACGTCCGGCGGTGGGAGCGGCCACATAGTTGCCGAGTTCGAGGACGCGTACTCCGTCCAACGGCCGAATAGACTTGTCCGCCACCCCGCGACCTTAGCGCCTCCCCGCCGCCGCGGGGTTCAGCGGGATGTCTCAGCCGGCCAGCAGCTGCGGCTCCTCGACGATGGAGTAGTGCTCGGCGTCACCCGCGATGACGGTGCTCGCGCGGCCGTCGACGCCGACCGGGACGTCGCCCGCGAGGGTGATGCGGGTCAGGCGGCGGGGCTGGTCGTCGTAGTCGTCGACCGCGTAGTGCTGGGTGGCGCGGTTGTCCCAGATGGCGACATCGCCGTCGGCCCAGGTCCAGCGGGTCGTGTTCTCCAGGCGCGTCACGCGGTCCTGGAACAGCCGGAACAACGCCTGGGACTCGCTGGTGGACAGGCCGACGAAATTCTTCACGAAGTGCCCGAGCAGCAGCGCGCGCTCGCCCGTCTCCGGATGCACGCGCACCACCGGGTGCTCGGTCTCGTAGTAGGTGGACTGGAACTCCGCTCGGTACTCCTCGGACTTCGGGCGCAACGGCTCGACATTGCGGGCGGCGTAGTCGTAGACGTTGGTGTGCACCGCGCGCAGGTTGTCGGCGAGCAGTTTGAGCGGCTCGGGCAGTGAGTTGTACGCGGCGACGGTCGAGGCCCAGGTGGTCGAACCGCCGTAGGTCGGCAGGTACTCGGCGCGCAGGATCGAGGCCTTCGGCACCCGGTCGACGAAGGTGACATCGGTGTGCCAGGAATTGGCGCGCCCGTTCTCGGAGTCGATGGCCAGGCTCTTCACGCCCTGCGACGTCACCGTCGGGTGCGGGGTGGTCGGGCTGCCGAGCAGCTGGGCGAACTCGTGCTGGCCGTCCTCGGTGAGGTGCTGCTGGCCGCGGAAGAAGATCACCTTGTGCTCGTTGAGCGCGCGCCGGATCGTGGCGACGGTCGCCGCGTCGAGATCACCGCCGAGGCGGACGCCCTCGACCCGCGCGCCGATGTGCGCGCCGAGCTTGGTCACCGTCACGGTGGCTGGGGTGGCGTGGTCGACCGTCATGGGGGATCACCTCTGTCGTTGTGGAACGGTTGATGCGCGTCAAGCACACCGCGAAAGCCGTTCCACTGACAGGTTTTCTCTCGGGATGATCGGAACGGCTCAGCCGAGGTTCTCCCGCAGGTAGGCCAGGTCGTCGGCGACACCGTCGACGGGCGTCTCCAGGATGACGGGCGCGCCCGCGGTGCGGCACACCTCGGCCAGCAGTTGCGGATCGATGGTGCCCTCGGCGAAGTTTGCGTGCCGGTCGGCGCCGGAATCGAACTCGTCGCGCGAGGAGTTCAGGTGCACCAGGTCGATGCGGCCGGTGATTCCCTTGATCCGCTCGACGATGCCGACCAGATCCTCCCCACCGGCCCACGCGTGACAGGTGTCGAGGCAGAACCCGGCGCCGTAGTCGCCGACCGCGTCCCACAGCCGGGCGATGGTGTCGAAGTGCCGCGCCATGGCGTGATTGCCGCCCGCGGTGTTCTCGATCAGGATCGGCACCGCGAAGCCGCCCTTGTCCTGCTGACGTTCGAACAGCTTGCGCCAGTTGTCGATTCCGGTGTCGAGCTCGGCGTCGGAGCGCACGTGCCCGCCGTGCACGACGAGGCCGAACGCGCCGAGCTCGGCGGCGGCCTTCGCCTGCTGGGCCACGGCGTTGCGCGAGGGCATCCGCAACCGGTTGTTGAGGCTGGCCACATTGATCTGATACGACGAGTGCACGACGACATCGATCGGACTGGCCAGGATCTCGGCGGTCTTCGGATGCGGCTGGGGTTTGTCCCAGCTCTGTGGATCGACCACGAACATCTGGATGACCTCGGCGCCGAGCTTCTCACCGAAGCCGATCGGATCGCTCTCGTCACGAACGTGTGCTCCAATGCGCATGACGCCACCCTAATCCGCGGCACCGACAGCTCTCGGGCAGATGTTGCGGACCGGGGGCTTCGGGAGATACATCGGTAGAATTTCGACGGGTGCTCTTGCCCTGGAGGGGGTGACTTCGCGGTGTTGCGCAAAGGCGACGTGTTCGCCGGGTACACGATCCGGCGCGTGCTCGGCCACGGCGGGATGGGGGTGGTCTACCTGGCCCGTCATCCCCGATTGCCCCGGCTCACCGCGCTCAAGCTGCTCAGTCGCGACCTGTCCGCCGACGAGGAGATCCGGCACCGCTTCGAACGCGAGGCCGACCTGGTCGCCCAGCTCGAGCATCCGAACATCGTCAACGTCTACGACCGGGGCACCGAGGACGACCAGCTCTGGATCTCGATGCAGTTCGTGGCGGGCACCGACGTGGCGACGGCCGATGTCAACGTGCTCACGCCGGGCCGGGCCGTGCAGATCGTGGCCGAGACCGCGACCGCGCTCGACTTCGCGCACGCCAGCGGTGTCCTGCACCGGGATGTGAAACCGGCCAACATCCTGCTCGCGAAGCCGCCGATCGGGCGGCCGGAACGGGTGGTGCTCACCGACTTCGGGATCGCGGCCGTGCGCGACAGCGAGACGACGCTGTCCTCCTCGGGCAGCATCACCGCCACCCTGGCCTACGCCGCGCCGGAGCATCTGGCCGGCGCCCCGCTCGATCACCGTGCCGACCAGTACTCGCTGGCCTGCACGCTGTTCTGGATGCTCACCGGTTCGGTGCCCTTCGCCGGGCCCAATCCGGCCGCGGTGATCCAGGCGCACCTGAGCAGGCCGGTGCCGCCGCTGCGCAGCCTGCGCCCCGATCTGCCGCCCACCCTGGACGCCGTGCTGGCCAGGGGCACCGCCAAGCGCGCCGACCTGCGCTACGACAGCTGCGCCGAATTCGCCGAGGCGGCCAAGGCGGCGTTGTTCGCGGTGCCGGGCCCGTGGCAGCAGATGATGCAGCCCACCTCGACCGGTGTGGTCCTGCGTGCCCGCGAACCGTATCCGCCGCACCGGTATTCGCACCCGGCCACGCCACCGCAGCCGTATCCGCAGGCCCCGCCGCCCACCCACGTCACCCCCGCGCAGCCGCATCCGCAACCGGCGCCGCCGCGGCCGTCGACGGGCAACACCGCCATACCGCCCCGCCGCGGCAGCCAACGCCGCGGCACGATCGACTTGCCCGGCGGCCGTAACCATCCCGGGTACATCGTGCCGCCCCAGCAGCGTCGGCCACCGTGATCGGTGGCGTCACGTCGGCCCCCGCGCGAGCAACCATCCGCCCGGTCGGCGACTGCTAAGGTTTCGTTGATTTTCCCGTGGCGGGCCACCCGGCCGCGGCTTTCTTGCTGTACGCGCGTGCGCTGGTGGGTCCCGGCGCACGGCGGGAAGTGGAGCAGACAATGCTGGCCAACGGAGATGTCTTCGCCGGCTACGTCATCGAACGGCAACTCGGCCGTGGTGGCATGGGATCGGTCTACCTCGCCAAGCATCCTCGGTTGCCGCGGATGACCGCGCTGAAGTTGCTCAACCGGGAGATGTTCTTCGACGCGGAGGTGCGCGCGCGGTTCGAACGGGAGGCCGACCTGGTCTCGCGTCTGGACCACCCGAACATCGTCACCGTGTACGACCGCGGTCTCGACGACGAACAGCTGTGGATCTCCATGCAGTTCATCGACGGCGTCGACGCCGCCTCGGTGGACCCGCAGACGCTGCCGCCCGCCCGCGCGCTGCAGATCGTGAAGGAGACCGCCGACGCGCTCGACTACGCGCACGGCATGGGCGTGCTGCACCGCGACGTGAAACCGGCCAACATCCTGCTCGCCCGCTCCGGCGCGGGCCGGGGCGAACGCGTCTACCTCACCGACTTCGGCATCGCCCGCCTGCGCGACGACACCGGGCACCTGACCCAGACCGGCACCTTCACCGCGACCCTCGCCTACGCCTCCCCCGAGCAGCTCACCGGCGCGTCGCTGGACCACCGTTCCGACCAGTACTCGCTGGCGTGCACGCTGTTCTGGCTGTTCACCGGGTCGGGACCGTTCACCGCGACCAATCCCGCCGCCGTCATCCAGGGGCATCTGCAGCAACCGCCGCCGCCGCTGAGCAGCGTGCGGCCCGGCCTGCCCTACGCGCTGGACAGTGTGCTCGCCAAGGCCATGGCCAAGCGGCCCGACGACCGGTTCGACTCCTGTTCGGACTTCGCGGCCGCCGCGCTGGCGGCACTGAACAACCCCAGCGCGCCCGCGATGCCGATCGTCGGCACCGGCGGCGCGATGCCGATCACCGGTGGTGGTCAGCGGCCGACGACCGGTGGCGCGATCCCGCAGACCGGTGCGCCCTACCCCGTCGCCACCCAGAACCCGATGACCGGCGGCCCGATGAACACCGCCACGCAGGGCCCGATGACCGGTGGGCCGATGAACACCCAGGGGCCGCTGACCGCGGGCCCGCGGACGGCTGGTCCGATGCCGAACCAGCACACCGGCGGCGCGGCGACACAGCACCCGTACACCCAGCAGTCGCGCCCGCAGTACCCGACACCGCCGTCGCCGCCGCGTCCGCCGTCGAGCAACTTCGCGCAGTATCCGCAGGGGCCACGTCCGCCGTCGAAGTCCAACACCGGGCTGATCGTCGGCATCGTCGTCGCGGTGGTCGTGGTGGTGCTGCTCGTGGTCGTCGGGGTCGCGCTCAGTGGCGGTGATTCCGGTAGCGGCGGGACAACCACGACGACGTCGACGGCCGCGGGCAAGCACGTCACCCCGAACGCCGACGCGATAAGCGCCGAGTTCAGCCGCATGGTGCCCGCCAACACCGACGGCGACATCGGCTACAACGGCGCCTCCTGCTGGGAGACCGATTCCAGCTACACGCCCTCGGCCAACGAGGGCGACCCCGACTTCGGGGCGTGGGCCTGGCAGTGGCGCTGCTACGACGGCGGCGGCAGCAACGGCAACGACCCGTTCTACCGGATCTACGTCTACAACTCGGCCGCCGATGTGCAGGCGGTGATCAACGGGCTGCCCACCAACACCAAGTCGCTCGACACCAACGGTGGCAAGCAGTACACCAACTACAAGTTCACCGACAACGGCAACAAGATCATCACGCAGTTCACCGGTGATCCCGACCGCGCCCAGTTCCTGATGTTCACCGACGGCTACGGCGAAGCCGACGAGTTGTTGCGCTGGTGGCGTTCCGCGCCGTTGAACTGACCTGGATGATCGACGAGAGCGGCGTCTTCGCCGGATACACCATCGAGCGGCTGCTCGGCCGCGGCGGCATGGGCTCGGTGTATCTGGCCCGGCACCCCCGGCTGCCGCGACGCACGGCGATGAAGCTGCTGAACCGGGAACTGTTCTTCGACACCGAGATCAGGGCCAGGTTCGAGCGCGAGGCCGACCTCGTCGCGCAGCTCGAGCATCCGAACATCGTCACCGTGTACGACCGCGGCGTCGAGGACGAGCAGCTGTGGATCTCGATGCGCTACATCGACGGCTCGGACGCGGCCTCGCTGCGGGCCCCCGTCGACGCGGCCAGGGCGGTGCGCATCGTCGCCGAGACGGCGGCGGCACTGGACTTCGCGCACAGCAGGGGCGTGCTGCACCGCGATGTGAAACCGGCCAACATCCTGCTCGAACCGGTCGACGGCGGCGAACGGGTGTATCTCACCGATTTCGGTATCGCCCGGCTGCACAATGACAATGCCGCCAAACTCACCCAGACCGGAACCTTCACGGCCACCCTGGCTTTCGCCTCGCCCGAGCAGCTGTCCGGGATCGCCCTCGACGGCCGCGCCGACCAGTACTCGCTGGCCTGCACCCTGTTCCGGCTCCTCACCGGCACCACCCCGTTCGAGGCGGGCAACCCGGTCGCGGTCATCCAGGGCCACCTCCAGCAGCCGCCGCCCCGCGCGAGCGCCCTGCGCCCCGACCTGCCGCCCGCCCTCGACGCCGTGATCGCACGCGGCATGGCCAAGCGACCGGCCGAACGCTTCGCCACCTGCGCCGAGTTCGCCACGGCCGCCGCGCTGGCTCTGACGGACCCCACTGCCGCGCAACCCTTCCCACCGTCCTCGCCCACCAGGACCTACCCGGCCGACTCCCCCTACACCCCGGCCCCCGGCTTCCCGCTCGCCGGAACGCCCTTCACCGGCCCGGACCAGCGAACGTCGAACCCTTGGCCCGCCACCGGATCACCGTCGGCACCGGGCGTACCCCAGGCCACTTCGGGTCAGCCGTCGACGCCGGGGATACCGCAGGCCGCATGGGGTCAGCCGTCGGCGCCAGGGATACCGCAGGCCACTTCGGGTCAGCCGTCGGCACCGGGTCTACCCCAGGCCGCCTGGGGTCAGCCGGCAGCGCCCGAAATGCCGCAGGCCCCGCGCGGCAACGCACCGGCGGCCGCGTGGGGTGGCGCCCAGCCGTTCGTCCCCGGGGAGCCGCGGCATCCGTGGGGCGAGCCCTCGCCGGTGCCGTGGAGTGGTGTGCCGCAGCCGAGTCCGGGTAGCGGGCCGGGACGGCCGCGGGACGCGTCGGACCGGGGTGAGCGGCCGTCGAGCGTGGCCGACGACTATCTCGGGCGCAACCGGCACTCGCGGTGGCGGGCCACGCCGGTGGGCTGGGTGGCGACACTGGCGCTGTTCGGGTTGGTCGGCTGGCTGATCTTCGGACTACTGACCGGGCCGGAGGACACGTCGAGCGCCGCAGCGCCCTCGAGCGAATCGCCCACGCCGACAACCACCTCGGCCCAGCGTCCCACGACCACCAGCAAGCCGACGACCGATCGCCAGATCATCGGCGCCAACGCGGCCACCCTCAGCGCCGAGTTCCCGGCCATGCTGCCCGCCACGACCGCGAGCACCCTCGTGCACGCGGGTTCGGGCCTGGACGGCGCGGGCTGCTTCGCCTACGACCGCACCACCGCCAACCGCGACACCGACGACGCCGACATGGGCGACTGGCTGGTCATGTGGCACTGCTTCGGCGGCGGCAACAAAGCGATCTACGAGTTCTTCCTCTACCCTTCGGCGGCCGAGGCGACGCGGGCCGTCGACGCCCTGCCCGCCAACGACGCCCGCGCGGCGACCCACACCGGCCGCGGCTACACGAATTTCGTGTTACACGACAGCCGGCCGCTGTCGCCACGCATGGTCACCCGCTTCGACGCCGATCCGGACCGCGCTGCCGTGCTCATGTACAGCCGCGGCTTCATCGCCGACGAGGCGCAGATGCTCGAATGGTGGCAGCGCGCGCCGCTCGGCTAACCGGTGCGGGCCGGCGTCAGGGTGAAGTAGGTGAAGTCGCGAACCGGCTCGTACCCGATGGCCTGGTAGATCTTGTTCGAGGTCGGATTCGCCAGGTCGGTGAACAGGCAGGCGTCGCCGCCCTCGGCCCGGATGACGCCGGAGACTGCCGCGGTCAGCGCGCTCGCGAAGCCGTTGCCACGGTGTTGCGGAGGCGTGTAGACGGGCCCGATCCTGGCCCAGCCGAGCACCTGCGCCTGCCGGGCGACCAGGGCCACCACGTCGCCGCCGTGCTCCCACAGCCACCAGAACCCGGCCTCGATCCGCTGGCGGATGGCGTCCTCGCCCAGGTGTGGCGGGTCGCCGATCTCGCGATAGAACTCCTGGGCGAAGGACCAGCACAGCGCCAGGTCGTCGACGGTGGCGAGCCGCGGTTTCCCCACGGCGGGTGGCACCGTGAGGGTGCCCAGCCGGAACAACCGTGCCGAATACAACGGCGACGCGGAACCGCCTGTGCTGCTCGACCAATGGCGCGCGAAGGTCGCCGCATCGGGCTGCTCGCCTTCGACACCGGTCGATGGTGTCCCCTCGGCCGAGAAGGCGTCGGCCACGGCGGCGACGCTGTCCGCGGGCAGTTCGCCGAGGTAGACCCGGCCACCGTTGGCGCTGGTCGCGACGCCGACCACCGCGTCGGCGTCGTCGCGCACCGTCAGGTACCTGATCCCGGCGGCCCGACCGGCGAGCATGTTGGCGACGCCGGTCGCGATCACCGTGTGCCGCAACGGGTCACGGCACAGGAATGCCTCGGCGGCGGTCATGAACTCGGCCGCGTCTCCGGTGATGTCGATCCGCATGGCGTCGACGGTAGGCCCGGAACGGGCGGATCGCACTCGAATTGTGCTGCGGTTCAGCTCTTCGCGAGCGCCTCACGGTCGGTGCGCAGCTTCAGCAGGATCAGTCCCGCGGTGCAGGCCAGGATCAGGCCCGCGACAGTGACCTCCACGTGCAGGCCCGCGATACCGAGCCCGGCGCCGACGAGTCCGCCGACGAAGAACAACCAGCCCATGACCCGCGCGACCACCGCGACAGCGCGATTTCCCGGCGGGTTCGACAGTGCGTGCTGAACATTTGCCGCTGCGGCCGAATCACCGTTCGCCGCTGCGGGTTCCAGCCGGGGTGTCGAGTATGCTCCCATCAGATTCTCCTCGGTGACGCCGATCAGATTCTTGCGTCGCGCAAACTTCGCGCGTCAGGGGTCTCGTTCCGGGCGTCTCATGCGTAACTTTGCTCACACACGCTACGACTCGCCGACGCCGATCGCGCGCGACACGTCCCCGCGACACGCTGACGAAATCAATCCGATATCTGACTCATGAGCATTTAAAATGCTATCTTTCGCCACTCCTGCACTACTGTGAGGCGACTCGAAGTCGACGAGGAGTGCACGCGATGGATGACAGCAGGGCCAAGATCGTGGGTCCGGCAATCGCTGTTGGCGCGGTGTCGCTCGGTCTGATCGTCATCGGCGCCTGCGGTGTGGGACAGCAGGATGTCTACGTCCCGCCACCGCCCCTGCGGGCGAATCTCGCCGCCGCGCCGAGCCCGGTCGCCGACGAGACGACATCGACCACGACCCGGGTTCCGATCCCGCCGTCACCCACCTGGCGGATCGCGCCCTACATGTCGCCACGGAAACCGTTCAGCCTCAGCTCCACCGAGACCTCCCCGTCGGAGCAGCCGCCGGAGGGCGAGTCCACCGAGTCCGCGCCGCCCGAGGCCGCGACCACCGAATCGCGCCCGCCCGAGACGACCACCGAGGACCACTCGACGACCACCGCGCCGCGGACCACCACCACCCGGCCGCGGCCGACCTACACCACCCCGCCGCGCACCACCCGTCCCACGGTCGACCCCGAGGTCGAGGAAACCACCGAGACCACCGAGCCCGACCTGCCGACGACGCAATTCCACGATCGCGCCGCCCCGACCACCACCACCTCGGTCGAGCCCACGGCCACGGAGACACCGACCACCGTCGACGCGGGCTGACACAGCGATGGTGCGCACCCCCGCGGGGCACGCACCATCACCGGTCGGCCCTACAGCTCCGGCAGGTCGTAATCGCCGACGCGGTCGGCCAGCACCCGCCGATGTTCCAGCGCACCGCCGAGCGTCTGCCCGATCGCGGTCAGCCGGGCGACGTAGTGGCTCACCGGATACTCCGCGGTGACGCCGATACCGCCGTGCATCTGGATCGCCTCGCGCCCGATGTGCTCGGCCGATCGCCCGACCTGCAGCCGGGCGCGGGAGGCCACCACCGGATCGTTGCCGCCGTCGGCCAGCGCCGCCGTCGCGAAAAGGCTCATGCTGCGGGCCAGTTCGAGTGAGACGTAGCAGTCGGCCGCGCGCTGGGTGAGCGTCTGGAACTTCGACAGCGTGACCCCGAACTGCTTGCGGGTCCTCAGGTATTCGGCGGTCAGGGTCAGCGCGATCTCCATCGCGCCCACCGCCTCCGCGCACAGCGCCACCTGCGCGTGCCCCTGGGCCAGCGCGATCTGTTCGGCCGCGTCGACGGTGTCGCCGAGCAGTTCGCCGGGGGCACCGTCGAACTCGAACTGGGCGGCCCGCCTGCCGTCGAAGGTGCGGTACGCGGTCTTGCGCACGCCCGCGCCGTTCGGATCGACCAGCAGCAGGCCGACCCCGCCGCCGGGCAGCACCGCGCTGACGATCAGCTCGTCGGCGCAGTCGCCACGCAGCACCGGGTTCTTCACCCCGCTCAGTGTGTAGGCGTCGCCCTGGGCGTTCGCGGCTGTGGTGAGCTCGGTGGACGGCCAGCGCTGCCCCGGCTCGTCGTGCGCGAAGGCCAGCAGCGTCTCGCCGGCGGCCAGGGCGGGCAGCAGCCGGGACCGCTGCTCCGCGCTGCCGGTCAGCCGCAGCAGTTCGGCCGGGACGACGACCGCGTCCAGCACCGGTTCCGGGGCGAGCGCGCGGCCGAGTTCCTCCTGCACCAGCATCGCCTCGACCGGGCCGGCGCCGACCCCGCCGTCGTCCTCGTCGATGGTCAGGCCGAGCACGCCGAGGTCGGCCAGCTGCTTCCAGACGGTGCGGTTCCAGCCGAGGTCGGTGTCGCCGATCTTGGTCAGCGCTTCGCTGTCGTAGGACCGGTGCAGCAGTTCGCGCACCGTGTCGCGCAGCATCGTCTGTTCTTCGGTGAGTTGGAGATCCATGTCAGCGCCTCACAATCCGAGGATCGTGGAGGAAATGATCGAGCGCTGGACCTCGCTCGAGCCTCCGTAGATGGTGACCTTGCGATAGTTCAGATAACCGGGTCCGGCGTGCTGGGCCCAGCCGGGCGAAGCGATGCCGTCGGCCTCGACCGGGAGCGCGTCGGCGCCGGCGATCTCGAGCAGCAGTTCGGTGGCCGCCTGCTGCAGTTCGGTGCCCTTGAGCTTGAGCACCGAGGAGGCCGGATTCGGTTTGCCGTCGGCGGAATTGGAGACCACGCGCAGCTGGGTCAGTTCCAGCGCGAGCAGTTCGTTCTCCAGCTCGGCGACCCTGGCGGCGAACACCGGGTCCTCCATCAGGGTGCCGTGGCCCGTCCTGGTCTGGCGCGCGTAGTCCTTGGCGAGCCCGATCTTGACCTTGGTCTTGCCGACGCCGGTGATCGAGGTGCGCTCGTTGCCCAGCAGGAACTTGGCGTAGGTCCAGCCCTGGTTCTCCTCGCCGACGAGCTGGTCGGCGGGCACCCGGACGTTCTCGAAGAACACCTCGTTCACCTCGTAGCTGCCGTCGATCAGCTTGATCGGGCGCATGGTGACACCGGGCGACTTCACGTCGAACAGCAGGAAGGAGATGCCCGCCTGCTTCTTGGGCGCGTTCGGGTCGGTGCGCACCAGGCAGAAGATCCAGTCGGCGTACTGGCCGAGGGTGGTCCAGATCTTCTGGCCGTTGACGATGTAGGAGTCGCCGTCGCGGACCGCGGTGGTGCGCAGCGAGGCGAGGTCGGAGCCGGCGTCGGGCTCGGAGAAGCCCTGGCACCACCAGATGTCGAGCGCGGCCGTCGGCGGCAGGAAGCGCTGTTTGAGTTCCTCGGAACCGAACTGGGCGATCACCGGGCCGACCATGGAGGCGTTGAAGGTGAGCGGCTCGGGCACCGAGGCCAGCTGCATCTCGTCGAGCCACAGGTGGCGCTGCATCGGCGTCCAGTCCTTGCCGCCCCAGGCCACCGGCCAGTTGGGCACGGCGAGGCCGTGGTCGTTGAGGATCTTGTTGGCGGTGACGATGTCGTCACGGGACAGCTCGTGTCCGTACTTCACGCGGTCACGGATCTCGACCGGGATCTCGGTCGTGTAGAAATGCCGGAGCTCGTCGCGGAAGGCGACCTCTTCAGGGGAAAGGGCTATCTTCATCCGGGTCTCCCAGCGTGGTTGGTAGCCGTCGAGAAAAACTTACCCCCGGGTAAGCCGCAGTGTCGACTACATCACACTCGTGCGCCGGTCGGCGCTCGCGGCGGCACGCCAGCCGGTGACACGGCGACCCGGACACGGACCTGGTACCTTCCCAGACGGGCCGGGGCACCGGCGTGAGAGCAGCCACCGAGGAGTTACGGGTGAACGGCAGATCCATCGCAGGCAGGGCAGCGGCGGTCGCCGCGGCGAGCATGGGCGCGCTGGCACTGCTCGCGCCGTCCGCGAGCGCGGCCCCGATCGATGACGCCATCACCCACCTGACGCACGTCGCCGGCGAGGACACCGCCGCCAAGGCGGGCGTCGGCGCGCTCGACAGCTTCACCACGATGGTCGGCGCCGACACCCTGCGCGACATCTCGGCACAGTTCATCCCGTTCTCCTACGCCGCGCCCACGTTCGGCTGCGGCAGCAACGGCCCGATCACCACGATCATCGCCGCCGCCACCTTCGAAGGTCCCGGCCCGCGCACCGAGACGAGCCTGACCCCCGGTGACATCCGGTTCAGCGCCAGCCCGCGGCACACCGGTTTCGCGCTGTCGTCCGGCCTGAACGTGGCCTGGGTGAACGTGAACACCGGGCAGAGCGGCATCGTTCCGCTCGACGACCTGACCGAGTTCGGGTCGCCCTCGCTGTCGAAGACCGTGCACAGCGGCGCGGGCACCGTGGTCGCCTCGATGTGGGGCACGATCGACTACCCCGGCGCGCGCTGCGTGATGACGCCGACCGTCGGTACTTTCATCGTCCCCGACCTGCCCGTCGAGGCCACGCCGGCCCCGGCGGCTCCGCCCGCGCCCGAACCGCAGGCCGCCAACCCCGGCTCGGGTGAGGCGAACGGTGGCGCGCCCAAGGCGGCCGCACCCGAAACCCCCGCTCCCGCACCGGCTCCGGCACCCGCGCCCGCGCAGACCTCGCAGCCGGCTCCCCCACCGGCGCCGTCCGCGGTCACCGTCGGCGGCTGACGCACCGTCACGGCGCACCGATAACGGCCGCGCGCCGCTGTCCGGCCCCGGCAGCATCGGCGGACCGGATGCCCCGACCCGCCGTGTGCGCAGCGGGAACGGCCGCCGACACGCGTACTCCGTGCCCAGCCCGATGCCACGGCGCCCACGCGAAGTCCGCTGGGCGCCCCAGGATCAGCTGCTCGGCCGGATACGCAGGACGGTGCCCTCCTCCGAACCCGCCAGCAGCGCCGAGGAATCGGTGGGATCGGCGACGACCGCGGTCAGCGGCTGGGTCGCGAGCACCGTGCAGGTGGCGCCGGTCTTCGGGTCGACGCGCACGAGGTGCCCGGCCAGCGTGGTGACGTACAGATCCCCGTCGCGCACCACGAGGTCGTCGACGAAATCGGACAGGGCACCGAACGAGGTCAGGTCGGCGATCGGGGTGGCCTCGGCCGGATTCGTGCGCGACAGGCGCAGCACCCGGCCGACGGGGGCTCCGCCGGCGGGGACGTAGTTGGCGGTCACGTAGACCGAATCACCGGAAACGACAACACCATTGGGGCCGTCGACGGAGACCGCCGCCCACCAGTCCATGTCCTCGCTGCCGTCGCGGCGCAGGCGATGCACCCCGTTGGCGGTGGTCACGTAGAGGTTGCCGTCGTCGTCGAAGGCGGCGCCGTTGGGCTGGGGGAAGCCGGTGGCGAACGGCGTCGGCGTGGGGTTCGCGGCGGCGGGGTCGAAGCGGACGATGCCGCCCGAGCCGGCCAGCGGCGAATTACCGGTGACGACATAGAGCAGCCCGTCGGGCCCGAGCCGGACCGCGCCGGGGGCGGCCACCTCCACCGTGGCGGTCAGGCGGCCGTCGCGGTCATACCGTTGTATCTCGCCGCGCAGGACCCGCGAGACCCAGAGATCGCCGTTGCCGTCGATACCGAAGTTCTCCGACCAGTCCAGCAGCGGGACGGTGGAACGGATCGCCACATCCTGGCTCGCCCGCCCACAATTCGTGGCCGGGGCGGCGTTCGCGGTGCCGGTGCCGAGGGAGGCGGTGGTGACGAGGGCCGCGCCGACGGCAACGTGGGCGACGCAACGGCGGAACGACGACATGGAAGACCTCGACTCTTATTGACCCGGCTCGACGCGCGAAAGTCTAACGGCTACCGCCGGGTAGTGGTTTGTCCGAAAGCGCGCCCCGTCCCGGCCGGCGGCGGCCACAACGATCACCCGGGGTCGTGCCCTTGTCGCGCAGGACGATTCGACCAGCGGTAATAATCGGAGGGTGCCCTACTTCGACAGCACCCGTGGACGGCTGCATTACCGGTGCTGGTCGGTCGATGCCCCCGCCGCGACCGTCGTCCTGCTGCCGGGCACCGGCCAGCACAGCGGCCACTATCACCGCTTCGCCGCCGCGCTGGAGCGGACAGCGCGGATCGAGCTGTGGGCCCTCGACACGGCAGGGCAGGGGCTGAGCGAGGGCGACCCGGACGCGCCGGGGACCATCGAGGAGCTCGCCGCCGACACGCGTGGACTGCTGGCCGAGCTCGACGCCGGGACGCGGCCGGTGCTGATGGGCCATTCGCTCGGCGCGGTCACCGCACTCACCGTCGCCGCCGCCCACCCCGCTGACCTGGGCGGACTCGTCGTCTGCGGGACGCCGCGCCGCGCCGCCGAGATCGCGCCCGACCCACGGCTACCGGTGCTCGCGGTGCACGGCGTCGACGATCGCCGGGCGCCCATCGATGTGATCCGGCTATGGACAGCGCGGCACGGATCGGTAGATTTGCGCGAGTACGCCGACGCCGGGCACGACCTGTTGCACGAACCGGTGCAGCAGCGGGTGGCGGCCGATATCGCGGAGTGGGTCGTCGCCACGGTGCGATGAACGATGAAGGGGGAACCGGTGCAACCGAATCGAACAGGACTGCCGAATACGGCGGCGCTCGGCCAGGCCGTGGACGAGGGCGGGCTGTGGATCGACGGCCTGCTGGTCGCCGACGGCGCGCCGGAACGCTGCGCCCAGCGCTACGAGCGCCTCGCCGACGCGGTGGAAGCCCAGCTGCTCGCGCTCGGCGCCACCGAGGTGATTCCGGGCTTCGGCGGGCTCCCGTCGGGCACCGCGCTGCGCACCGGCTTCGAAGACAAGGCGGCCGACGCGCTGACCCAGCTGCGCACCTACGCGAGCACCGCGCGCGAGCTGGCCGCGGTGTTCCGCGCGGCGGGCGCGGCCTATCAGGAGGGTGACCGCGCACTGTCCGACGCGGTCGCCCAGCTCCAGGTGCCGGGTGATGGCCATGCGTAGCATCTCCGGCCGCGCGCCCGGCACCGATCCCGACTACGTGCCCGCCGTCGAGGTCTTCGACAATCTCTCGCACGCCGAGATCTATCAGGCCGTCCGCCAGCTCGATCCGGCGGCGCTCAGCAACGCGGGCCAGCTGTTCCTCGCCGCCTCCACCGGGCTCGGCGACGAGGTGGAGAACGCGCACGGCGAGATCAGGGCCGCCATCGCCGACGGCTGGCGCGGCGCGGCCGCCCAGCAGGCCGTCGACGCGATCCGCGACTTCGAGCAGGCGGGCCGCAAGATCGCGGATGTGCTGACCGCGGTCGGTGTGCGGCTGAGCCAGGCGGGTGACGCGGCCGAATCCGTTCGCGCCGCCGTCGCCGAACCTACGGCGGCACAACCCGATCCGACTGCCGCGCTGATCGATTCCGAGCAGGCGGGGAACAATGCCGCGATCGTGCGGCAGGCCGAGAACGCGCGGTTGGACGCGGTGCAGGCGATGGAGACGATCTACGCCGGGGCATTCGTGCCGACGGGGTCGGGGGTTCCGGCGTTTCCGGACATTCCCACGGAGGTAGGGGGTGCGGCCGCGCCGGCCGCGGGCCTCGGTGTGACGGCGGGCGGCCCTGGTGCCGCGGCGGTCGCGTCCGCGTCCGACAACGGCGTTCCGGTCGCGGGAAACCCAGCCGCTACCGCGTCCGAGGACATCAGTGCCGACGCGACGGCAGCGGCGGGCGCGCAGACCAGCGGAGCCACTACCGCGGCAACGGTTTACGCGCCTCCGGGCAGTACCGTCGCGGCGGCCGCGCAGGTCCAGTCCACCGGCGCGACGCTGAGCGCCGCCGCTCCGGTAGCGCAGACCGGCGGACCGGCGGCCGCCTCCTCGATCGCTCCGGTGGGCCACCTCCCCGCGACCGACCCACGCGCCCGCCGCGTCCGGCCGTCCACCGACCGGACGTCCACCGGAACCGGCGGTGCGACACCGATTTCCGCCGCGACAACGCACTCCGCGGCAGCCGGGTCGTCTTCGGGAACGGTCGGCGCACCGCAGACGAGCAGCGCGAACTCCGGCGGAACGGATACCGCGCAGGCCTCCGCCGAGGGACGGCAGGACGCGGTCGGGGCGAGCGGGGACGCGGCGGCGGGGATGAGCGCCGGCGCGATCGGCGGCTTGATGGGCGGCGCGATGGTGGCCGCCGATCACACGCGGCCACCCGGTGGACCGCGTCCCCAGCCCAGGCAGGACGAGGACGACGAAGACGACGAGGACGACTTCCTGCGCTACCTCGACGAGGAACCGACGTACCTCGAGCCCGCCGACGAAGTGAACGCGCTGATCGGCAAGATGGAGCCGACCAGCCCCGCCGTGCTCGGTGAGTGGACCGGCCGGGAGTGAACTGGCACCTCACCCCGGATCAGTTCGCCCTGGCCTGGGCGCGCACCGACGGCGACCGGATCCCGTATCCGCTCGCGGTGCGCGCCTCGGCCCGCGACACCGCCGAACGCGCCGCCCAGCAACCCGCGCTCGACGCCTGGTGCGCACAGGTGCTCGACGCCGACCTGTCGGCAGCGCTGCGGGTGCTCGCCAAGCCGGAGATCCGCGTGGAGGTGAGCGGGCAGGCCGCCGCGCCGGTCCGGATTCTCGGCGCCGTCACCGGCGACGTGGCGGTGCTCGCCGTCCAGGAACCTGGCAGCGCCGAGGATCGGGGCGGCACCGTGCACGTCCAGGTCGGCAGCACGAAACGCTTCGCCGCCCAGGTGTTCTCGCGCCTTCCCGCCCAGCCGCCGGGCACCGGCGGCCGGCTCTCCGCTCTCGCGGCCAGGGTCCGTGAGGACAGCCGCGACCTCGTCACCGCGCCGGTCGCCGGGCCGTCCGATGCCGCCCGCATCCGGCGCCTGCTCCAGCGGGCACGCACCGGCATCGGCCAGATCCTCGTCGCCGCGGGCAACACGGAAACGCCCACCGGCGTCCTGTCCTGGATCGATGTCACCGGCGACGGCCGGTACCTCGTACACGCGGCCCACCGGGTGGACATCGCCCCCGCCACTTCCGAATGCTCGACCGACTGGCTACGCAGACTGCTGCGCAACGTCTGACCACCGCGGACGCGTGTACCACGCCTCGGCCTCGCCCCGCGAAAACGGCCACGCCACACCGCAGAGTGCGAACGTCCCAGCGGGCGATGGCAGGGAGCATCGCGGTTTCGGTGGCAGCCCGGGCCGAACACACTCCCGAATTCCGCCAACCGATCACTGAGCCGCCCGCGGGACCAGTGTGAGCGCCGCCGGGATCGCGGCGAAGGCATCGCGCACATCCGCGGCGAGCATCGCGGTGTCGACGGGAGTGCCTCGCACGCTCCATGTTTCGAGGCCACAATGGAACGCGGCGATCAGGATGTCGAGTGCCAGCCGCGGGCGCGGGTCCGTGGCGGGATCGAGGCCGTAGCGATCGCGCAGCAGCTCGAGGGCGGCGCGGACCGTGCGGTCACAGAACTGCAGATTGTGCGCGCTCATCGACGGAGTGACGTGCGCGAGACGGTGACTCAGCACGGCGCGTTCGGCCCAGCCGTCGGCGGGCATGCGCGCCACGACCGTGAGCACGGCGTCCTGCAACGTGGCCAGGAGGGTACCCGTGCCGGGATCGGCGGTGGCGAGTTCGTCGAGGAAGGCCGTCCACAGGTCCTGTAGCGGTGCCATGGCCACATCTTCCTTGCTGGCGAAGGTGCGGAAGAACGTGCGCTTGGAGACCTCGACCGCATCGCAGAGTTCGTCGAGGGTCGTGTGGTCGACTCCGCGCGCGGTGAACAGTTCGAGCGCGGTGTCGACCAGCGCTTGCCTGGTCCGCTGCTTCTTGCGTTCGCGCAGCGGCAGGCGGTGCGCCGCGACATCAGCCATGGACGCCAGTCTAACCGACCATTGCGCCTTGGCAGCCTTTGCCCCTTGACAGCTTTTGCCACTGAGTGGCATGTTGGCCTGAGATCCCGCTCCCATGAAAGGCGCTGTGCCATGCGCGCACTGATAGTCGACCACTCCACCCCGACCGGGCTGCGGCTCGGCGAGGTACCGGACCCCGTCCCGGCTCCACATCAAGCCCTCGTCGAGGTGTCGGCGACCTCGCTCAACAGTGGCGAGGTGCGCTTCGGCCTGGCCGCCGCCCCCGACGGCGCGGTCCTCGGCTGGGACGCCGCCGGCACCGTGGTGCGGGCGGCCGCCGACGGGTCAGGACCCCCGGTCGGCACCCCGGTGGTCACCCTCGGCGAGACCGGCGGGTGGGCGCGGTTGCGCGCGGTGGACACCGAGCTGCTCGGCGTGGTGCCCGCGGGCGCCGACCCCGGCGCCATCAGCACGATCCCGGTGGCCGGTGCGACCGCGCTCCGCGCACTGCACCGGCTCGGCCCGATCCTGGGACGGCGCGTGCTGATCGTCGGCGCGAGTGGCGGCGTCGGGCGCTACGCGGTGCAGCTGGCCGCGCGCGGCGGCGCCCACGTCATCGCGACGAGCTCGGACCCCGCGGGTCGCGGCGCGGCGCTGCGCGCGCTGGGCGCCGACGAGGTTGTCGCCGGTCCGGCCGACCTGGCCGCCGAGGTAGACGGAATCATCGACATGGTGGGCGGTTCCGCCCTGGTCGAGGGGTACACGCGCCTCAGGCAGGGCGGCACGCTGGTCGCGGTCGGGCACGCGGCCGCGGCGGGTGAGACCTTCCCGTACGGCGCGCTGTTCGGCGACCAGGGCCGCCACGACCGCACGCTCACCACGTTCTTCCTGCTCTCCTGCGCGCAGCTCGGCCCCGATCTGAGCTGGCTGGCCGACCGGGTCGCCACGGGGGATCTCGACCCGAGCATCGCCTGGCGCGGCGACTGGACCCGCGCGGATCAGGCGATCGAGGCGCTGCTGGCGGGCGGCCTGGACGGCAAGGCCGTGCTTGACCTCCGATGAGGGCCGGCTAGCTCAAGCGGAGGAATGCGGCCAACGCGTCGAGTTCTTCCGGTGTGTCCGGGAGGTATTCGGTGAGCAGGGGCGAGCGGATGACGATGGCCTTCCACATGGCGCGGCACAGGGTCGCGTGGATCATGGTGCGCGACAGCAGGGTTCGCATGCCGAAGGGGGCGTCGGCGGGGGTGGAGGTGGTCATCGACAGGACGACGACGGCCGCCTCGCGTCCACGGAAGCGGTCGGGAGTGCCGACGAGCACGTCCTCGATCTTGGCGCGCGCCAGCAGGGTTCGGATGCGGGCGACCTGGGCGGCGTAGGGCGCGACGACGAACACGTCGTGCGGGTGCAGCCGCCTGGCCTGGCCGCCGGAGGTCCAGGTCTCCCCGAGCAGGGCCCGCACCCGGCGCACCACCTCCCGCGCCTCGGCGTCGGACTCGGTGGCGCTGCCCCGATGCTCGACCAGCACGGTGCTCACGCCGGGCGCGATACCGGCCAGATCTCGGGCGAGCGTGATGGTTTCGCTGGACCGCAGACGGCCGTCGTAGCAGCTCGCCGACACCGGATCGCACAGCGCGGGGTGCATGCGCCAGGTGCGGTCGAGGAAGTAGCCGCGCTCCTCGGGCAGGGTGGCGGCGCCGTCGCACAGCCACTCCAGCGCCGACATCTGGACGGGCTCGGGATGCGCGGCCTGCGCACGCGCCGGAACCGGATCGCCGATCAGCAGCAGATTGCGGGCGCTCACCGCGACGGCGACGGTATCGGCCAGCGAACTCGCGCCCGCGTCGGCGACCACCAGCAGATCGAGCGCGCCGGGCGCGATGAGGTTCTCGTCGACGAAATCGGCGGTGGTACCGCCGATCACGCAGCCGTTGACGGCGTTGTCGAGGAAGCGTGGGTACCGTTCGGCGTCGATCGCCGACCATTCGGGACCCACCGAGGCGACGTCCTTCTTGGCGACCAGCTCGGGCAGGAGCCCGGCGTCGACGACGGCGTCGAAGATCCGCTCGATCACCGCGTGCGACTGCGCCACGACGCCGATCCGCCACCGGTGCCGGGTGACGAGCCGTTCGATCGCGCGGCCGGTGGTGCCGGTCTTACCGGTGCCGGGCGGACCGTGCACCGTCAGGTACGAGGCGTCGAGCGCGCCGACCGCGCCGGCGAGCGCGGCCGCCACGTCACCGTGCACCTCGGGTAGCGCCATGCCGTCGCGCAGCCGGGGCGCGCGCCGCAGCAGCAGGTCGAAGACCGCGGTCTCGGGGACGCCGGGCAGCGTCATCAAGAGGTCCTGGGCCGTGAGTTCCAGCGCCACTTCGATTTCGGCCTCGCCGTCGGGCGGGCCGGGGGCGATGGCGGCGGGCAGGTCGTCGTAGGGCGGGCAGCCCGCGGGCAGCAGCTCTTCGAGGCGGACGGTGTCGTCGAAGTTCGCGTCGACCGCGCAGCCGAGCACGGTTGCGGTGGCGGTGGCGCGGCGGCCGAGGGCCTGGGTCATGCCCGCCGCGGCGGCCCCGTCGTAGATGGTGACCATCTGGGTGCCCGGGGTGAGCGTGGCGCCGGTGCCGAGCCTGCCGGTGAGCGTGAGATAGCGCCGCATCGTCGGAAGTTGCGGTGTGCGATGCCATTTGGTGTCGACGGTGCCCCATTCGGCGACGAGCACACCCGGCGAGTCGGCCCATTCCCCGACCGGATGTCCGAGCCGATCGATGTGCGCCCACCATCGCGGCTGCCGCTCGCGGCGGTGGTATCCGAGCACGGCGGCCGTCACCGCGGCGGCGCGCGCGGCCGTGCCGGTGGCGCCCGCCGCGAATTCGGTGAGCGCGGCTTCCAGCGACCCGGTCCGCAGGGACGGCGGCACATCGGACTCCGCCACCGCGAATCGATTGCCCGGCACCTCGACCCCCGCCTCGTCCGCCCGCTCGAGCAACCAATCACGCAGCGCGAGCACCTGCCCGGCCCTGCCGCCCGCGCCCACTGGTCCACCTGGAGTGAGCGTCGCCGGATCGGAAGCTGTGGCTCGCTCCGATTCGATCGCGTCGACGTGCGAGCGGAAGTGCCCGGTCGGCTCGGCGTCGGTGGATCGGGGGCGGGTCGGCGGCAGCAGGGCGGTGAGGCCGGCGAGGTCGTAGGACTGTTCGCCGATCAGCAGCGCGGTGCGCGTGATCGGGGCCAAGTCGACGAGCGCGCCGCCGGCGAGGAGTTCGTCGAGCAGGTCGGCGCCGGTGCCGAGGCGCCCGGCCCAGTCCAGCAGGGCGGTGCGCACGCTCGAACCGTAGTGGTACACACGCACATTCGGGTCGGTCGCGCGGTGTTCGCCGATGATGTCGAGGAGTTCGTCGAGCACTTCGGCCTCGACGGCGCCCGACAGCGTCGGGCGGTAGACGGTCGACCGGGCGTCGGCCAGTTCCACGGTGTCGACGGCGCCGCGCGCGTCGAGGTCGATGAGCAGGGCGAGGTCACCGTCCGACGGTGCGGGCAGGGCGCCGAGGGCGGTCGCGTCGCGCAGCGCGAAGGCCGGCGCGCCGGTGCTCTCCCGCTGCAACTGGATCTCGGCCTGGCGGCGCAAGGACGTCACCGTGCGTGGGGTGAGACCGGAAACCGGCGTCGCGGTGGTCGCGAGCCGGTCGATCGTCAGCACACCCGCGTCGCGCAACCGGGCCCGCTGGGTGGGCCGAATCCCCGCTACCAGCAGCAGATCCCGTGCGGTGCGCACGGCCTCGCGGCAACTCGCGCAGCGCCCGCACGCGAGATACCGCGGATCGCCCCACTGCACCGGCAACAACTCGGACGACTTCTCCTCGATGATGCGCTCCAGCCGCGCCCGCCGCGCGAGATACACCGGCGCCAGCTCGGCGGCCACTGCCCGCCGCTCCCCCGCCGTGGTCGTCAGCGAGGCCAACGGATCGACACCGATCCCGGCCTCGGCGAGCGCCCGCGCGCACGCCGCGAGAGCGAGCCGCGCCCGCACCATCGCCCGCGCCGAATCCGCTTCCCGGACACCGACCGACGCGGTCGCCCGTTCGAACGGCGTCCGCCCGGCCGCGAGCTCACGCCGCAGCACCCGAGGATCCTCCGAGGCCCGCCGAGCCGCCGCCACCGATGCCGAGCCCGCCCCGGCCTCTGAGATCAGACCACCATCGTCAGCCGCAGCCCAGCCCTGCCCAGCACCCTCAGCCACCAGGCCCGAGCCGGCACTGTCCGCCACAGCCCGACCCGACCCAGCACCACCAGCCGATGCCCACTCCTGCCCTATGCCGTCAGCCACAACCTGGCCCGAGCCGTCAGCGTCAGCCACAGATCGACCCAGCCCAGCACCGGCAGCACCACCAGCCGCTACCAACTCCGATCCAGCATCGCCAACCGGAGCCGGACCGCCGTCGACACCGTCGGCCGTGATCCAGGCGTTGTCAGCGGAAGCGGTAGGGGCTGTGGCATTCTCGGCTCGGCCGGCCCACTCCGGGTACGGCGCGCCGTAGGCCGGGTCCGGCAAGGGCAGGGCGACACCAGTGCCGACACCGGCGTGCAGGCGGTAGTGGCCGGTGTGCCGGTCGCGGATCAGAAGATCCACCCCGCAGGCGAATCGGCCGTCGAAGAACACCGCGCCGTGGATGGCGGCGGCGCCGGCGCGGGCGGCGGCGAGTGTCTGTTCGGCGGCGGCGGTGAGGGCCGTGATCCGCGCGGCGGTGGTGGCGCCGGGCGCGTCGGCCGCGTCGACGCGGACCAAGGCGTCGCCGAAGTGGCGGACCACCTCCGGGGACACCTCGGCGGCGTGGACGACGGGCACAGCGGTGTCGGCGGCGCCGGGCAGGTTGCCGAGGGCGGCGTCGACGGCGCGCAGCAGCGCGAACTCGCAGTCCGCCGCGCGCACGAGGTCGCCGACGGCACCGATCACCCGATCACCGGAGACGAACAACCGCGGCCCTCCTGCTGTGTTCACGCACACCCGACGGCAAACACCTTAACCAGCACGACGCGCGTCCAGGGCGCGCCCGCCGAACATGTCGAGCAAACGCCGAGCAGCCACCCGCGCTCAGGAGCGCGGCTTGCGCCGCTCCGTGCGCGGCCGGAAGTCACGGTCCCGCCGCGGCGCGCGCGAGTTCAGCCGCTGCGCGGGCGGGCCCTGATCGGGCTGCAGCTGGATCAGCACGCCGCTGATCCTGGTGCGGCGCAACGCTTCCAGTGTCTCGTGCGGCAGGTCCGCGGGCAGCTCGACGAGGCTGTAGTCGGGCCGGATGCTGATGTGGCCGAAGTCGCTGCGGCGCAGTCCGCCCTCGTTGGCGATGGCGCCGACGATCGCGCCCGGCACCACGCGGTGCCGCTTGCCGACGCTGATCCGGTAGGTCGCCAGCTCCTGGCCGCTCTCCCGGGAGAACGACGGGCCGCGAGTGCCCCGGTCCTCGTCGTCGTAGCGGCGCGGGGCCCGCTCGCGGTCCCGGTCCCGGTCCCGATCGCGCTCACGCCGCGGCGCGGGCTCCGGCTCGGGCTCCATGAAGAAGTTGTCGCCGTCGAAGCCACCGACGGCCAGCGCCGCCGCGATGTCGACCAGCGGGGTGTTGTGCTCGGCCTCGTAGTCCTCGATCAGCTTGCGGAACAGCGCCACATTGTCCGAGGACAGGTTCTCGGTGATCATGTCGCCGAACTTGGTGACGCGCGTGGCGTTGACGTCGTCCACACTGGGCAGCTGCATCTCGATCAGCGGGTGCCGGGTGGCGCGCTCGATCGACTTGAGCAGGTGCCGCTCACGCGGCGCGACGAACAGCAGGGCCTGGCCCGATCGACCGGCACGACCGGTGCGGCCGATGCGGTGCACGTAGGACTCGGTGTCGTGCGGGATGTCGTAGTTCACGACATGCGAGATGCGCTCCACGTCGAGACCGCGCGCGGCCACGTCGGTGGCGACCAGGATGTCGAGCGCGCCCGACTTCAACTGGCCGATGGTGCGCTCGCGCTGGTTCTGCGCGATGTCACCGTTGATCGCCGCGGCGGAGAAACCACGCGAGCGCAGCTTCTCGGCCAGCTCCTCGGTGGCCTGCTTGGTGCGGACGAAGATGATCATCGCCTCGAAGTCCTCGACCTCGAGCACGCGGGTCAGGGCGTCGAGCTTGCGCTGGTGCGAGACCTGCACGTAGCGCTGGGTGATGTTGGTGTTGGTCTGGGTCTTGGACTTGACCGTGATCTCGACCGGCTCGTTCAGGTACTGCTTGGAGATCTTGCGGATCGCGCCGGGCATGGTCGCGGAGAACAGCGCGACCTGCTTGTCGTTCGGCGTGTCACGCAGGATGCGCTCGACGTCTTCCTGGAAGCCCATCTTGAGCATCTCGTCGGCCTCGTCGAGCACCAGGTAGCGCAGCTGCGACAGGTCGAGCGTGCCCTTCTCCAGGTGGTCGATCACGCGACCGGGCGTACCGACGACGACGTGCGCGCCGCGCCGCAGGCCGGACAGCTGCACGCCGTAGCTCTGCCCGCCGTAGATCGGCAGCACGTGCAGGCCGGGGATGTGCGCGGAGTACTTGCCGAAGGCCTCGGCGACCTGGATGGCGAGCTCACGAGTCGGCGCGAGCACCAGCGCGCTCGGCTTCTTCTGCGCGGTGTCCAGACCCATCAGGATCGGGATCGCGAAGGCCGCGGTCTTGCCGGTACCGGTCTGCGCCAGGCCGACGACGTCGGCGCCGGACAGCAGCGGAGGGATGGTCGCCGCCTGGATCGGGGACGGCGACTCATAGCCCACATCGGCGATGGCCGCGAGGACGCGGTCATCGATCCCGAGATCGGCGAAAGTCGGGCCTTCTTCGTGCCTGTCGTCGTCGGCAGGAACGCTGTCGACCTCATTGGTACTCATTGACCAGCAGTTTACTGCCTGGCGGTAGCTGTCCCGGCCACCGGGTGAATACGGTGAGACCTATGCAACTGCAGAACGGGTCAGCACATCAGGAACCGGCACCCGTCGAGGTGCCCATCTCGGTCGTCCAGTTCGCTCCGGAGACCGATCCGGCGGCCAATCTGGCGACGCTGCGCGAACACGTCCGCCGGGCCGCCGAGGCGGGCGCGCGGGTGGTACTCACCCCCGAGTACTCGATGTACGCGGTGACCCGCCTCGACGAGCGGGTGGTTGCGATCGCCGAACCCCTCGACGGCCCGTTCACCAGCGGACTGAGCGCGCTCGCGGCGGAATTCGGGGTGTATCTGGTGGCCGGCGTCGTCGAGCAGCCGACGCCGGGCGCGAGCAGGATCAGCAATACGCTCGTGGCTCACGGGCCCGACGGCGCGCGGGTGGCGGTCTATCGCAAGGTCCATCTGTACGACGCGTTCGGTCACCGGGAATCGGACGTGGTCGAGGCCGGGCCGCTCGTCGCGCCCGCCACCTTCACCGTCGACGGTGTGATCTTCGGCATGCAGACCTGTTTCGATCTTCGTTTCCCGGAGGGATGTCGGCGTGTCGCCGCCGCGGGCGCCCAGGTGTTGCTGCTGCCCGCCCAGTGGATTCCCGGCCCGGCCAAGGTCGACCAGTGGACGACGCTGCTGCGTGCCCGCGCGATCGAGAACACGATCTATGTGGCGGCCGCCGATCAGTGCGCGCCGCGCGGTGCGGGCGCGTCGATGATCGTCGACCCGGCGGGCAGCGTGCTCGCCGAACTCGGCGACGAGCCGGGCGTGCTCACCGCGACGGTGGACCCGGCGCACGTGGCACGGGTCCGCACCGCCAATCCGAGCCTGGCCTTGCGCCGGTTCGAGGTCACCGAGCGCGTTTCGCAGCAGCCCGTGGCGGAGTAGCGTTCGAGGCGATGGTCTATCCGGATCGCGCCGCGGCGGGCCGAGCCCTCGGCACGGCCCTCGAACACCTGCGGGACACGCGCCCCCTGGTGCTCGGGCTGCCGCGCGGCGGTGTGCCGGTCGCTGCCGCTGTGGCCGCCGAGATCGGCGGCGAGCTGGACGTGCTGCTGGTGCGGAAATTGGGCCTGCCGTGGCAACCGGAGCTGGCGATGGCGGCACTCGGCGAGACCGGCGTACTGGTGCTCAACCGCGACGTCGTCGAGCGCGGCGGCGTCACCGAGGAGGCCTTCGACGCGGTCGAGCGGGCCGAACGCGCCGAATTGGCCCGCCGCCAGGCTGTCCTGCGGACCACGGAGCCCATCCCGCTGACCGGTCGCACCGTGGTGATCGTCGACGACGGCATGGCGACCGGCGCGACCGTCGTCGCCGCGTGCCGCGTCGCGCGCGCCCAGCGGCCGGAGCGCCTGGTGGTGGCGATGCCGGTGTCGTCACCGGAGGCCGCCCGCCGCGTCCGGCGCGAATGCGACGAACTCGTCTGCCTGTGGACACCGGCCGAACTCGGCGGAGTCGGCATGGCCTACAACGACTTCCACCAGCTCTCCGACGACGAGGTCACCGAGCTGCTGGCCTAGGCACGCGCGCCCGTGCTCAGTTCTCCTCGTAGACCACGTGATAGCGCCGTGTGTAGCGATTGAGGGCGGCGGGATCGAAGCGCCCGCCCGAGCTGACCTCGGCGCGATGCTCGATGATCGCCTCGACGACACACTCCCAGCCGCCGGGCGAGGAGATCTGCACGACCCGCGGCGGCGGTGTCGAGCCAGGCCGGAGCGCATGCGGAACGCCGTGCGGCAGCAGCACGAACTGCCCCGGGCCCGCGGTGTGGACGCGGTCGTCGAACTCCACCTCGAGCACACCGTCGAGAACGTAGACGCACTCGTCGGCCACGTGATGGGTGTGGCGCGGGATCGGCTGGGCGACAGTGACTTCCAGTGCCGAGAACAGGCCGTCGGTGTCATCGGTGCGCGCTTTCACGCTGAACGCGGGCGGCACGGGGATCCGGCCGGGCCGCGCCTGGCCCCTGGCCAGGAGATAGAAGCGGTCCCGGTCGCCCCATCCACCGGGATCGCCCTCGCCGAGGTGGTAGCGCATGCCGTGCGGCTTGCCGAGCTCGTCGGCCCTGGCCCAGTCGCGCTCCCCGGTCCAGTCACCGCTCTGGCGCGCCTCGGCGACGTCTTCGAGGTAGCGCTCCCAGCCACCGGGCGCCGACAGTTGCAACGCATGCACCGGCGCCTCGCCGAGGTTGCGCATGGCGTGCGTGACTCCTCTGGGCACCAGGAAGCACATGCCCGAGGTGACCTCGTGGGTCACCCCGCCGTAGTCGAGGCCGAGCGCGCCGTCGATCACGTAGACGAACTCGTCGAAGGTGTCGTGCACGTGCGGCGGGATGTCACCACCGCCGCGGTTCTCCATCAGGGTGAATCGCCCCTGCGTGTCGTCGACGCCCGCTTTGACCCTCGCCCAGGGCGGAAGTGGCACTCGGGTCGGGCGGGAAGCGTCCGCGTCCAGGAGGAAGAAGCGGTCATCGGGCATTGCGCACCTCGTTCGTAAGGGGAATAGGATTCCGGTTCCGAAAGAATGACACCTCGCCGCCGGCGCTGTCAACGGCGGGAAATCACCCGACCGGACTCCGGTACTGTGCACAATCGGAATCCCGTTCCGATCAGCCGAGGACCCATGACGACTCCACCGCGCCGCCTCCGCGCCGACGCCGGCCGCAACCGCGCCAACGTGCTCGACGCCGCCGTCCGGCTGTTCGCCGAGCGCGGCGACGCGGTGCAGATGGCGGAAGTCGCGGGCGACGCAGGCGTCGGCGTCGGCACCGTCTATCGCCACTTCCCCACCCGCCAGGCCCTCATCGCGGCCGTCGCCGAACAGCGCTTCGTCGAAATCCTCGACTTCGCGCGGGCGGAATCCGCGCAGGCACCCAACGGCCGGGAAGCCGTGCGCGCCCTGCTGTCGCGCGTCGGCCGGGTGCACGAGGAGGGACGCACCCTGTCGGGCCTGATCGAGTCGGCTCTCGGCGACACCGCACCCCGGGGCGAGGTCGCGCTCGCACTGCGCGAACTCGGCACCACCCTCGTCGACCAGGGCAGAGCCGACGGGACCCTGCGCGAGGACACCACCTTCGACGACCTCTACATGGTCGTGGGCGCCCTGGCGACCGTCGCCCGCGCGAACCTGGGCGACTGGCGACGCTTCGTCGACATCACCCTCGCCGGCCTCACGCCACGAACCCCCGCGCACGACCCCGCCTGACCACCCCAACGGCGGCGGGGTCTTGACAGCCCCTTCGACCCTGCCGTATCTGTTTATCGGAAGATGATTCCGCTTCCGTTTCCCGGTCGAACACGACCCGACCACCAGGAAGACAGGGCAGACGCATGGCATTCACCGACACCACCGGACAGCCGCGGACGATCGGCGATCAGCGCGGAACATGGGCCGCGGCAACTCTTTTCACCCGTGCGGCGCTCGGCGCGGGATTCCTGTCCGCCGTCGCGGACCGATTCGGAGTGTGGGGCGACCCGGGAACAGGCAATGTCGCCTGGGGCGATTTCACATCGTTCACCAGCTACGTCGGCGACTTGGCGCCCTACCTGCCGGATGCACTGGTCGACGTCACCGCCTGGGCCGCCACCGGCGTGGAGATCGTCCTCGGCATCGCGCTGATACTGGGCATCGTACTGCGCTGGACGGCGATCGCCGGCACGGTCACACTCGTCGCCTTCGGCGGCTCCATGTTCTTCTTCAGCGGCTTCGAGGCGCCGTTGAACGCATCGGTGTTCAGCGCCGCGGCGGCCGCGGCACTGCTGGCGCTGTCACCGCCGAGCAGTCACGTCCTCGCCGTCGACCGGCTGCGCGGGGTGACGGCAGGCGGTCAGCCGAAGCACTGACCTTCGCCGCGATAGGTGGGAACGGTTGTGCGCGAACCCGATTCGTCGACGAGGTGGATCTCGGCGAACCGTTCGCACAGTTCGCCCGCCTTGGCGTGCCGGAACCAGACGCGGTCGCCGATCTCGAGTTCGGCCCCGCCGGCGAGCGGAGTCTGCACCTCGCCCGCGCCTTCGGCGCCGAGCAGCTTCAGCCCCGCGGGCCAGACCGGCAGCGGGACCCGGCTCGGCCCGGCGGGGCCGGAGGCGATGTAGCCGCCGGCGAAGACGGTGGCGATGCTCGGGGTGGGTTTGCGCAGGACCGGCGTGGCGAAGAACAGCGCGGGGCGCGGGGTGAAGGACCGGTAGTGGTCGAACAGGGTCGGCACGTACAGGCCCGAGCCCGCGGTCACCTCGGTGACATCCGGATCGGTGATCGAGACCTCGATCGAACCGGTGCCGCCGCTGTTGACGATCTCGAGCGGCCCGGTCACCATGCGGACCGCGTCGAGCACCTGCGTGCGCCTGCGGCCGATCTCGATGGCCGACAGCCGCTTGACCACCCGCACGGCGGGATTGCTGTCGGGCAGGCCCGCGATCTGGGCCTCGTAGGTCATCACTCCGACCACCTCGAAGCCGCGCCTGCGCGCCTCGGTGGCCAGCACCGCGGCCTGATCGGGGCTGCGCACGGGCGAACGGCGGGTGCCCAGGTGCAGCGGGCCGATGCGCAGGGCGGCGTCGACATCGAGGCAGACGCGCGGGTGGACGGTGTCGGTCCCGAGGGCCGCGCGGGTGAGTTCGAGCTGGGCGACGTCGTCGATCATCAGGGTGATCGCGCTGAGCAGGGTCGGCGCGGCCGCGAGTTCGGCGAGCGCGGCCCGGTCGAGGACGGGGTAGCCGAGCAGGATGTCGCGGGCACCGAGGCGGGCCAGCCAGATGGCCTCGCGCAGCGAGTACGCCATGATGCCGGCGAAGCCACCCTGCGCCGTGAGCCCCGTGCCGAGCACCCGCTCCAGCACCGCGCGGCAGCGCACCGACTTGCTGGCGACCCGGACCGCGACGCCGTTCGCGCGGCGGACCAGGTCGGCGGCGTTGGCGTCGAGCGCGGCGAGGTCGACCGCGGCCAGCGGCGGGTCGAGCTCGGCGGTCGCCGCGTGCAGATCGTGCAGCGATGTCGTGTGGGTCACCCGACTACTGAACCACCTATCTGGTCAGTCGTCCAGCACTGGCGATGCTCAGGCCTCGACAGCCTTGAGGGTCAGGCAGCCGACCAGATCGTCGATGACCACCAGGGTGGTCTCGTCGTTGCCGTCGGCCAGCCAGCGCAGCACGGCGCCGTGGATCACCGAAACCATGTACGTGGCAACGGAATCCAGCGGCTCGAGCCATTCGGTGCCGGAGAGCCGGGCCGAGAGACCGAGGAAGCTGATGGCCTCGTCGTCCATCCGCTGGAACATCGACGTCGCGGTGGGATCGCCGACGGTCTCACCCGCGGGCGACCACCGCTGACGCAGGGTCTGCAGCGCGGCCTCGTACGCGGCGACCTGACGATCGGGCGCGGCCTTCACCAGCGGCCAATACGCACTGAGCCCGGCGTGCAGCAGCACCCGCAGCGCCCGTACGCCGGTGGCGTCCGAGCTCGCGGCCGCCGCCTCGACGGCCTGGCACACGGCAGGTCGCAGCGAGGTTTCGGAAAGTTCACGACTGGCGCTCAACGACAACTCCTCGGCAACAAATTTCGCTGCCCGCGGCGGTGCGAGCTTCGCGGAGAGATCGTCCGGATGCGGATCAACCTATCCAACAAGCTCGATCTTAGAAGGTTTTCTGGATTCACGAACTGATTCAGCCGCCCTTTTCAGACTGAAAGATTGTTTTGTTACCCGAATGCGACCTTGTGTAAAACCGACCATACGGTTGAATTCGGTCATTCGAGCGACTTCGGCGCCCCGGGCCGCAGTCGGACTACCGGTCAATACTACAAGTCGGCGCAGGTCCGGCCACTTCCTGTGGGCGACGGCACAGTGGCACCCGACGAAACAGACACAACACAGTGCGTGTCGGAACAGCGAACTCGGGCGCGGCGGCGACAATCGCGCCGATAACCTGGTCGAGTGACTCTCTCGCCTCCCGCCGATCAGTTCGCCCTGAGCGGCACCTTCAATTTCCGCGATGTGGGCGGACTTCGTACCGCCGACGGCGCGACTACCCGATCCGGCGTGTTGTTGCGCTCGGCCCAGCTGAGCGGTCTCGACGCGAACGGGCACGACACCCTGCGCGCGCTGCGCGTCACCGATGTGCACGACCTGCGCGGCCTGCCCGAGATCGACCACATCGGCCACGACTCGCTCCCCGCGGGCGTCCGCCTGCACGTCACCCCGTTCGACTCCCGGATGGGCGAGGCCCCGCCGCACGAGGCCGAGGAAGCCGTCTCCGCGCGCGACCACATGATCGAGGTGTACCGGGCGTTCCCGGTGATGCCGGAGGCCAGCGAGGCGATCATCCGGCTCGCGAACTCCGTCGTCGACGGTGACGGCGCCGCGCTGGTGCACTGCGCGGCGGGCAAGGACCGCACCGGTTGGGCCGTGGCCACCCTGCTGCGCGCGGTCGGCGTCACCGAGGACCACGTCTACACCGACTACCTGGCCAGCAACGCCGCCGTCGAGCCGCTGCGCACGATGCTCGAGCCCAAGATCGCGGCGGGCGCGCAGCTGTCCGACGACCTGCTCGGCGTGCGGGTCGACTACCTGCGCACCGCCGACACCACGGTGCGCGAGAGCTACGGCGACGCCGAAGGCTACCTGCGCGCGATCGGGCTCACCGGCGCGCTGCGCGCGGCCCTGCGCGCCCGGCTGGTCTGAGTCAGAGCCCGCTGACCCGGCGCTGGCGGACCGGCAGCACCGCGCTGACCAGTCCGTCGGAGTCGATGCTCACCAGATTGCCCGTGTGGAACCACGTTCCGCTGAACCGGACCGCCGACGCGTCGGGATCGTTCCAGTAGCGCCTGCTCACATTCGGCCCGCGACACAGCAATTCGCCGCGCCCGGCGGGCGCCTGCGGGCCCGCGAGCGCCAATTCGGTACCGCCGAAGGCGAATCCGAGGGTCGAGCCAGATTCGGCGCGGTCGGTGTCGTCGACCATCAGGCCGATGCCGCTGGTCTCGGTGGCACCCCAGACCGACCACTGCCGCGCGGCGGGGAACTGCGCGCGCAGCGCCGCGGTGAGCGACGCGGGCGCCGCCGCGGCGGCGCGTTCGGAGCGGTGACAGGCCTTGCTGATCCGCCGGACACCGCGCCCGGCGCCGCTGCCGAGGAGTTCGGGCAGCAGACCCGCGAGGATGCGCGGGGTGGCCGAGACGGTGTCGATCCGCTCGGCGGCGAGCACATCGGCGAGGCGGTGTGGGCGTGGCGCCAGGACGACCGTGCCGCCGACGGCGAAGGTCGGCAGCAGCTGATCGACACAGCCACTGGCGTGCGCCAAGGGCAGCAGCATCAGATTGCGGAGACCGTCGGCGGGCAGGTCGAGCGCGCCGACCACCGACGACACCGCCGAGAGCAGGTTCTCGTTGGTCAGCTCCACCCCGGTCGGCACCGGCTGCCGCGCCGCGGTGCCGGTGTAGCAGAGCAGCGCGGGGTCGGCCAGGGCCGCGCCGTCGTCGATGTAGGCGGCGCTGTCGGGCAGCGGTCCGTCGGGGCCGAGCACGAAATCGGCACGGCTGTCGGCGATCACGCGCTCGGCGATCGCGGCGGGCAGCGTGTCGGGCACCAGCACCGGCACGGCGCCGGAGAGCAGCGCGCCGAGGAAGGCCTGGACCCAGCGCGCGCTCGTCGGCATGTGCACCGCGACCCGATCGCCGTAGCCGATGCCGTGGTCCTGCAGCCCGCCGGCGATGCGCGAGGCGCTGTGCCACAGTTCGCGGTAGGTCAGTCGCGGGCCACCGACCTCGACCACCGCCTCGCGGCCGGTGAACGAGTGGACCCGCAGATCGAGCAGCTCGGTGAGGGCCGGATTGAGGTCACCGTAGCGCAGGATGCCGTCAGAACCCCTGGTCAGCCGCCCGGCCGCACCCTTGGCGGGGAACTCGATGATGGTCGCGCCCTGCTCGTTCTCGTTCTGACCCATCCCCGACCTCCACGTACGTCGATGCGGCACCGCACCACCGACTATATGACGTGGATCACATCGCTGTCAGTCACTCGGGCGGGTCATTCGCCGCGATAGGTCGCCTTACCGGGCCCGACCTCGAGGAAACTGCGCACGGCGCCGCGCAGGTCGGCGGTGTCGAACAGCTCGCCGGAGACCTCGGGCGTCACCGAATCCGCGTGTGCCACACCACCGGAACGCCACGCCTCGATGATCTGCTTGGTCGCGGCGTGCGCCCGGGTCGGGCCCTCGGCCAGGCGGGTGAGCAGCGCGGTGGTGGCGGACTCGAGGTCCTCGTGCACGGCGTTGACCACGCCCCACTCGGCCATGGTCGCGGCGTCGTAGAGGTCGCCGGTCATCACGAACTCGCGGGCGCGGCCGGAACCGGCCCGTTCGGCCAGGCGCTGCGGGCCGCCCATCGACGGCGTCAGCCCGACGACCGTCTCGACCAGCCCGAACTTGGCCTTCGGCGCGGCCAGGATGATGTCGCAGGCCAGCGAGATCTCGAAGGCCGCGGTGAGGGTGAGCCCGTGCGCGGCGAACACCACCGGGCACGGCAGCGCCTCGAGCGGGTGGATGATCTGGCCGAACAGGTCCCGCCACAGCTGCGCGCCCTGCTCGACGCTGAGCCCGTCGAAGACGTTGACGTCGACACCGCCGGAGACGACCTTGCCCTCGGCCTTGATCAGCACCGCGCGCGGCGGCTGCTTGCTCACCGCGGCGATATCGGCGATCAGCGAGTCCATCAGCGCGCGGTCGAACAGGTTCAGCGGCGGGTGCGCGAGGGTGATCGTGGCGATCTCCGCGCCGGCGGCGGTGAACTCGCGGGTGAGGCGGGTGGGGTTCGTTTCACTCATCCGGTCAGCCTAGAACCGGACGGAGGAGACCGCGCCCACACATCGGAACCCACGAGGTGTCGGTACTCGTTGGCAAGATGAGCTGTCGGGGACCACGGTGCCCTACAGTTCGTTTCGTCGGGGCGAAGAGGAGGACGACGCCGTGTTCAACAAAGCGATCGAAAAGGCCGTGGTCGATGTACTCGACACCGGTTCGAAACTGCAGGCGCCCGCCGTGCGGCGCTATGTCGAATTCCTGCGTGAACGTCATCCCGGTGAGAACCCGGCCCAGATCGTGGAACGGCTGGAGAAGCAGTACCTGCTCGCCGTCACCGGCAGTGGCGCCGCGGTCGGCGCGACCGCGGCCGTGCCGGGTGTCGGCACCCTGGCCGCGCTCGGCGCGGTCGGCGCCGAGACCGCGTTCTTCATGGAGGCCTCGGCCCTGTTCACCCTCGCCCAGGCCTACGTGCACGGCATCGAGCCGGAGGACAAGGAGGCCAGGCGCGCGATGGTGCTCGCCGTCGTCCTCGGTGACGCGGGCATGGCGATCGTGCAGAAGGGCCTCGGCACCTCGTCCAAGAACTGGGCGGGCACGCTCGCCAACAAGGTCCCCGGCATGGCCGCGATCAACAGCAGGCTGCTGCAACAGTTCATCAAGCGCTTCATCACCAAGCGGGCCGCGCTGATGGCGGGCAAGATCCTGCCCGCCGGGATCGGCGCGGCCATCGGCGGCGCGGGCAACCGGGCGCTGGGCAAGGTGACGATCGACAACGCGCACAAGGCCTTCGGGCCCGCCCCCTCGATCTGGCCCACGCCGCTGCACCGGGTGATCGACGCCGACCCGCTGCCCGCGATCGACGCCGCCCCGGCGAAGAAGCCGTGAGCGCGCGCCGCGGCGACGCCGTCCTGGTGCGTGGCGTCGGCAAGCAGTTCGACCTGGTCGACGCCGTGCGCGGGGTCGATTTCGCGGTGCGGGCCGGGACGGTGACCGCGCTCGTCGGCCCGACCGGCGCGGGCAAGTCGACCCTGCTGCGGATGATCCTCGGCGTCCAGCGGCCGAGCACCGGCGCCGTCGAGATCGACCTGCCCGGTTCGGGGCCGCGGCGGATCGGCGCGGTGCTCAATCCGCGCGGCCTGCACCCGGCGCGCACCGTGTACGACCATCTGCGCTGCTACGCGCCTCTGGCCGGGGTGTCGCGGCGGCGCGTCGACGCGGTACTCGGCGAGACCGGCCTCGCCGCGGTCGCCGACACCGTCATCGCGGGGTTGCAGCCCGGTCAGCAGACCCGGCTGGCCCTGGCGACCGCACTGCTCGCCGATCCTCCGCTGCTGGTGCTCGACGACCCGTTCGTCGACGCGGAGCCGTTCGAACGCGGCTGGCTGCACGATCTGCTGCGCCGCCACACCGCCCGCGGCGGCACCGTGCTGGTGAGTTCGGACAAGCTCGCCGACGTGGTGGCGACCGCGGATCAGCTGGTGGTAGTGAGCGAGGGCACCGTCGTCTGGCAGGGCACCCCGGCGAAACTGCGCCGCGGCCATCCCGACCGGCTCGTCGTCGCGGCGGCGCCGTCGATCGCGCTGGCCACCGCGCTGGCCGCGCGCGGCTACACCGACGCCGTGATGCGGCCCGACGGCAGGCTCGCCGTCGCCGAGGCGAGCGAAGCGACCATCCGTTCCATCGCCGAGACCGCGCAGGTGCGCATCGCGAGCATCGTCACCGACCCGATCCACCCCGACCGGGTCCTGGCCTCGCTGACCAAACCGCGCCGCCACCGGCACACCAGGCCGACGCCACCGGCGGTTCCCGCCGTGTTCGCCCCGGCCCCGACCTCCCCCGGGATGCCACGATGACCTCCTCCGTGCTGCCCGCCGACCTCGTCCCCGGCATCGAGTCCGAGGCGCGCAAGGTGCTCGCCGTGCGCCAGTCCCGGCTGCTGCTCGGCGCGCCCGTCGTGCTGGCGCTGGTCGCGACGCTGATCACCGGACTGATGGCGGGGCCGATCGATCCGAAGGGCCAGCCGGCCACCGGTGCCGCCACGATCGGGCTCTATCTGGGCCTGATCGCGACCTTCGTGGTGGCCGCGCTGCTCGGTATCGCCGCCACCGGTGGCGAATACCGCCGCAAGACCATGGCGCTGACCGTGCTGTTCGCCCCGGACCGCGATCGGCTGGTCACCGCCAAGTACGTCACGCTCGCCGGGTACGCGTTCGCGGTCGCGCTCGCCACGGAACTGGCGAGCCTGCTCGCTCTCGTCGTCGCCGCGCGCGGCAAGTTCGAATTCGGCTGGCGCCTGCTCGAGGTGCTCGGCGCGGGTCTGCTGGTGGCCATGTGCTGGGCGGTGCTCGGCGCGGGGATCGGGCTGCTGACGCGCACGGTCAACAGCGCGCTGTGGCTGATCCTCGGCTGGGCGTTCGTGCTGGAACCGCTGATCTGGCTGGTGGCCAAGGGCTTCGGCGCCGGCGGCTTCGCCGCACTGCTGCCGGTCTCGGCGACCGTCGCCGGCGTGAGCGCTGGTTCCTTCGCCGAGGCGGAGGTGTTCGCGCCGACACCCGCCGCGCTGGTGGTGCTGCTGTTGTGGACCGCCGGGGTCGGCGCCGCGGGCTGGTGGGACCTGCGCAGCCGCGACCTGTAGTGCCGGTGAGCGCCACCGAACCCGGCTGGATCCGCCGGCTCTGGCGGCTGAGCCTGGCGTACCCGCGCCTGCTCGCCGGGATCCTCGCCTCGGTGCTGGCCGGGGCCGCGGTGTCGATCGCGGCGCCGCTGGCCACCAAGCGCGCGGTCGACGCGGCCGTCGCCGGGGACACCGGCGTGATCGGCACGGCCGCCGCGCTGCTGGCTCTGCTCGCCGTCGCCCGGTTCTTCGTCTCCTTCGCGCGGCGGCTGTGGGCGGGCAAGCTCTCCCTGGAGGTGCAGCACAGCCTGCGGGTGTCGCTGCTGGCCGCGCTGCAGCGGCTCGACGGCGCCGGGCAGGACGCCATCCGCACCGGACAGGTGGTCTCGCGCTCGATCACTGACCTGCAACTGGTGCAGGGCCTGCTGGCGATGGTGCCGTGGTCGGGGCTGGCGGTGCTCCAATTCGTGCTGTCGGCGGTGGTGATGGTGTGGCTGAGCCCGCCGCTGGCGCTGGCCGCGCTGCTCGTCGCGCCGGCGATGGCGGTGGTGGTGCTGCGGTTGCGGCCGCGGCTGTACGCGGCGACCTGGTCCGCGCAGCAGCGCGCCGCCGACCTGGCCGAACATGTCGAACAGACCGTCACCGGGGTGCGGGTGGTGAAGGGCTTCGGGCAGGAGGCCCGGATGGTCGACGTGCTCGAGGACCACAGCCGCCGCCTGTTCGCCGAACGCCTGCGCGCGGCGAAGATCAACGCGCGATTCGCGCCGGTGGTCTCGGCGCTGCCGCAGGCCGGACTGGTCGCGGTGATCATCGTCGGCGGCGTACTCGCCAGGCACGGCGCGATCGGTGTCGGCACCTTCCTCGCCTTCACCGCCTATCTCGCCACCATGACGTCCTCGGCGCGCACGATCACCTCGGTGGTGATCATGGGCCAGCTCACCAAGGCCGCGGTCGACCGGGTCTTCCAGGTGATCGATGCCGCCCCCGTGCTCGTCGACCCCGACCAGCCGGTCGCGCTGCCACCCGGCCCGCTCGGCATCGAATTCGACGCGGTGAGCTTCGGCTTCGACCCGGACCAACCCGTGCTGCGCGACCTCGATCTCACCGTGCGGCCGGGTGAAACGGTCGCTGTCATCGGCCCGGCGGGCTCCGGCAAGTCGACGCTGTCGTTGCTGCTCCCCCGCTTCTACGCGCCCGACGCGGGCCGGATCAGCCTCGTCGGCGCCGACGGCACCCGCGTCGACCTGGCCGACCTGCGGGCCGACGAATTGCGCGGCGCGCTCGGCGTGGTCTTCGACGACCCGTTCCTGTTCTCCGACACCATCGCCGCCAATATCGCCCTGGGCAGGCCCGACGCCACCGACGCCGAGATCGCGGCGGCCGCGACCGCCGCCGCGGCCGACGAGTTCATCGCCGCGCTGCCCGACGGGTACGACACCGTCATCGGCGAGCGCGGGCTCACGCTCTCCGGCGGGCAACGTCAGCGGATCGCCCTGGCCAGGGTGCTGCTCACCAGGCCGCGCGTGCTCGTCCTCGACGACGCGACCTCCGCCGTCGACGCCGTCACCGAGGCCGAGATCTTCCGCAGGCTGCCCGATCCCGGCGGCCGGACGACGGTGATCCTGGCCCACCGCGAATCGACGCTGGCCCAGGCCGACCGCGTCATCCGGCTGCCCGCGCCCACCGGCTCGGCCGTGCCCGCCGCGCCGTCGCTCGTCAAACGCCCGCCCGAGCTCGGCCGCCCCCGCTCGATGGCGGCGGCCTCCGCCGACCTGAGCGAAACCCCGGAACTACGCGCCGCCGTCGACGCGCTGCCCCCGGCCACCGAGAAACCCGGCCTGCCCGGTGACCTGCGCGCACCGCAACCCGACTTCGGCCTGCGCGCGCTGCTGCGTCCCGTGCGTGGCCTGGTGTCCGCGGTGATGCTGCTGCTCGCGGTCGACGCGCTCATCGGCGTCGCCTTCCCGCCGCTGGTCCGCTACGCGATCGACACCGGCGTCACCGCGGGCGACGGCTCCGCGCTGGCGGTGGCGGGCGGCCTCGGCATCGTGCTGGTGCTGGCCGCGCTCGCGGTGGGCGCGGCGGTCACCGTGCTCACCGCGCGCACCGGCGAGCGGGTGCTGTTCGGCCTGCGGGTCCGCAGCTACGCGCACCTGCAACGCCTCGGCCTCGATTTCTACGAGCGCGAACTGTCCGGCCGGATCATGACCAGGATGACCACCGACGTCGACGCCCTGTCGACGTTCCTGCAGACCGGGGTCGCGACCGGTCTCGTCGGCCTGATCACCCTGGTCGGCGTCGCCGTCGGGCTGGTCTTCATCGATGCCGGACTCGCCCTGGTCGTGCTGGCGACCGTGCCGCCGATGCTGCTGGCCACCCTCGCCTTCCGCCGGGTGTCCTCGGTGGCCTACTCGGTCTCGCGGGAGCGGGTCTCGACGGTCAACGCCGATTTCCAGGAGAACATCGCGGGCCTGCGCGCGGTGCAGGCCGCCCGCAACGAGCCGACGGCGGCGCGGCGCTTCACCGAGTACTCGCACCGCTACCGCGATGCCCGCATCCGTGCCCAGCGCGCGATCGCGGCCTATTTCTCCTTCGGCCTCGCGTGGGCCGACCTGGCGCTCGCGGTGGTGGTCTACCTCGGCGCCAACGCCGTCGCCGACGGCCGGACGACCGCGGGCACACTCGTCGCCTTCGTGCTCTATCTGGGCCTGCTGTTCGGCCCGATCCAGGAGCTCTCCCAGGTCTTCGACGGCTACCAGCAGGCCAGGGTCGGCCTGCGCCGCATCGGTGAGCTGCTGCGGACGGAGTCCTCGATCGCGCCGGACGCACCCGACGCGGTGCGGGTCGACCGGCTCGACGGCGCGGTCGTCTTCGACGAGGTCGTCTTCCGCTATCCGGGCGCCCCGAACCCCGCGCTCGACGGCGTCTCGTTCACCGTGCCCGCCGGGGCGACGCTGGCACTGGTCGGTGAGACCGGCGCGGGCAAGTCGACGATCGTGAAGCTGCTGGCCCGGCTCTACGACCTGCCCGACGATCCGGCGGCGGGCTCGATCCGGGTCGACGGGGTCGATATTCGTAAATTTCCGCTCACCGACTATCGGCGGCGGCTGGGAATTGTGCCGCAGGAAGCTCACTTGTTCACCGGCGACGTCGCCAGCAACATCGCATTCGGGCAACCTTTCGCCACACCGGCGCAGATCGACGCGGCCGCCCACAACGTCGGCGCGGCCGAGATGATCGCCGGATTACCGCAAAAAACAAACCAACCAGTCGGCGAAAGAGGGCGGGGATTATCGGCCGGACAGCGTCAGCTGATCGCGCTGGCCCGCGCCGAACTCGTCGACCCCGACCTGCTGTTACTCGACGAGGCGACCTCCACCCTCGACCCGGACACCGAGGCGTCGGTGCTGGTAGCGAGCCGATCGCTGGCGCGCGGCCGGACCACCGTCGTGGTCGCGCACCGGCTCGCCACGGCGGCGCGCGCCGATCTGATCGGCGTCGTCGAGCAGGGCCGGATCGCCGAATTCGGGACGCATCAGGAACTCCTTGCCACCGGCGGACGTTACGCGCGACTCTGGTCGGCGGCGCGGAAACAGGAGGGAATATCCTCGCCCGGTGACCGGGCTGCTACGCGGAGGTCGGGTCAGTAGCAGCGCCACCATGCCCCTGGGCATATGCTCGGTGAGGGCGCATCGGCAGCCATCCGCTGATACCCCTGCCGGGCACGTCACAAACGTCGCAGCGCGAAGAACGAAATGAGGCGAACACCAGCTGTGAGCAGCTCAACTTCCCAGTTCGGACAGAACCAGTGGCTAGTCGACGAGATGTATCAGAAGTTCAAACAGGACCCGTCCTCGGTCGACGCGAGTTGGCACGAGTTCCTCGCGGATTACACCCCGGAGGCGACCGCCGAATCCGGTAACAGCCAGACCCCGGCGCCCGCGACCGCTCCAGCGCCCGCCGCGGCTCCGGCCCCCGCGGCGCCCAAGGTGACCGCGCAGCCGAAGGTTGCTCCGGCTCCCGCCCCGGCCCCGGCTCCAGCTCCGGCTCCGGCTCCCGCCCCGGCCCCCAAGCCCGCGGCCGCGACCACGCGCACCCCGCAGACCACGCCTGCACCGGTGTCCAACGCACCGGCCACCGCGCCCAAGGCCGCCGCCGTCGCCACCGCTGACGAGACCAAGGTGCTGCGCGGCCCCGCCGCCGCCATCGCGAAGAACATGTCGGCCTCGCTGACCATCCCCACCGCGACCTCGGTGCGCGCGATCCCGGCCAAGCTGATGATCGACAACCGCCTGGTGATCAACAACCACCTGGCCCGCACCCGCGGCGGCAAGATCTCGTTCACCCACCTGCTCGGCTACGCGATCGTGCAGGCGGTCAAGGCGTTCCCGAACATGAACCGCCACTTCGCCGAGGTCGACGGCAAGCCCAACGCGGTCACCCCCGCGCACACCAACCTCGGGCTGGCCATCGACCTCGCCGGCAAGGACGGCAACCGCACGCTGGTCGTCGCCGCCATCAAGGGCACCGAGGAGATGAGCTTCGGCCAGTTCCACTCGGCCTACGAGGACGTCGTCCGGCGCGCCCGCGAGGGCAAGCTGGGCGCCGAGGACTTCTCCGGCGTCACCATCTCGCTGACCAACCCCGGCACCATCGGCACCGTGCACTCGGTGCCGCGCCTCATGCCGGGCCAGGGCGCGATCATCGGCGCCGGCGCGATGGAGTACCCGGCCGAGTTCCAGGGCATGAGCGACGAGCGCCTCGCCGATATCGGCGTCGGCAAGCTGATGACGCTCACCTCGACCTACGACCACCGCATCATCCAGGGCGCCGAGTCGGGCGACTTCCTGCGCACCATCCACAACCTGCTGATCTCCGACGAGTTCTACGACGAGATCTTCCACGGCCTCGGCGTGCCGTACGAGCCGGTGCGCTGGCGCAAGGACATCAGCGAGCGCGGCGTCGACAAGAGCGCCCGCGTGCTCGAGATGATCGCGGCCTACCGCAACCGCGGTCACCTGATGGCCGACACCGATCCGCTGCGCCTGGTCAAGGACAAGTTCCGCAGCCACCCCGACCTCGACGTCACCCAGCACGGGCTCACCCTGTGGGACCTCGACCGCACCTTCAACGTCGCGGGCTTCCACGGCCAGGAGCGGATGAAGCTGCGCGACGTGCTGTCGATCCTGCGCGACGCCTACTGCCGCCACGTCGGTGTGGAGTACACCCACATCCTCGACGTCGAGCAGCTCAAGTGGATCCAGGACCGGGTCGAGCAGAAGCACGTCAAGCCGACGGTCGCCCAGCAGAAGTACATCCTGAACCGGCTCAACGCGGCCGAGGCGTTCGAGACCTTCCTGCAGACCAAGTACGTCGGCCAGAAGCGCTTCTCGCTCGAGGGCGCCGAAGCCGTCATCCCGATGATGGACGCCACCATCGACCAGTGCGCCGAGCACAGCCTCGACGAGGTCGTCATCGGCATGCCGCACCGCGGTCGCCTCAACGTGCTTGCCAACATCGTCGGCAAGCCGTACTCGAAGATCTTCACCGAGTTCGAGGGCAACATGAACCCGGCGGCCACGCACGGCTCCGGCGACGTGAAGTACCACCTCGGTGCCGAGGGCCAGTACCTGCAGATGTTCGGCGACAACGAGATCGCCGTCTCGCTCACCGCCAACCCCTCGCACCTCGAGGCGGTCGACCCGGTGCTCGAGGGTCTGGTACGCGCCAAGCAGGACCTGCTCGACAAGGGCGACGGTCCCGAGGGCTTCTCGGTCATGCCGCTGATGCTGCACGGTGACGCCGCGTTCGCGGGCCAGGGCGTGGTCGCCGAGACGCTGAACCTGGGTGGCCTGCGTGGTTACCGCGTCGGCGGCACCATCCACATCGTGGTGAACAACCAGATCGGCTTCACCACGGCGCCGGAGAACAGCCGCTCCACCGAGTACTCCACCGACATCGCGAAGTTCATCGGCGCGCCGATCTTCCACGTCAACGGTGACGACCCGGAGGCCTGCGACTGGGTCGCGCGCCTGGCGGTCGACTTCCGGCAGAAGTTCCGCAAGGACGTCGTCATCGACCTCGTCTGCTACCGCCGCCGCGGGCACAACGAGGGCGACGACCCCTCGATGACCCAGCCGGAGATGTACGACGTCATCGACACCAAGCGTTCGGTGCGCAAGGCCTACACCGAATCGCTGATCGGTCGTGGCGACATCTCCATGAAGGAGGCCGAGGACGCGCTGCGCGACTACCAGGGTCAGCTGGAGCGCGTGTTCAACGAGGTCCGCGAGCTGGAGAAGTACGTTCCGGAGCCGTCGGAGTCCGTCGAGGACGACCAGAAGGTCCCCGCCACCGTGCAGACCGCGGTCGACAAGTCGGTCCTGCAGCGCATCGGCGACGCCTTCAACACCCCGCCGGACGGCTTCAACGTGCACCCGCGCGTCAAGCCGGTGCTGGAGAAGCGCCGCGAGATGGCCTACGAGGGCAAGGTCGACTGGGCCTTCGCCGAGCTGCTGGCCTTCGGCACGCTGATCGACCAGGGCCACGACGTGCGCCTGACCGGTCAGGACTCGCGCCGCGGCACCTTCACCCAGCGCCACGCGGTGATCATCGACCGCCTCAACGCCAACGAGTACACCCCGCTGCACAACATCGGCTCGGAGAAGCCGGGCTGGTTCGCGGTGCACGACTCGGCACTGAGCGAGTACGCCGCGGTCGGCTTCGAGTACGGCTACTCCCTGGGCAACCCGAACGCGCTGGTGTTGTGGGAAGCCCAGTTCGGTGACTTCGTCAACGGCGCGCAGTCGATCATCGACGAGTTCATCTCCTCGGGCGAGGCCAAGTGGGGCCAGCTCTCCGACGTGGTGCTGCTGCTGCCGCACGGCCACGAGGGCCAAGGTCCCGACCACACCTCGGGCCGCATCGAGCGGTTCCTGCAGCTGTGCGCCGAGGGCTCGATGACCGTCGCGGTGCCGTCCACCCCGGCGAACTACTTCCACCTGCTGCGCCGCCACGCGCTCGACGGCATCCGTCGTCCGCTCATCGTCTTCACCCCGAAGTCGATGCTGCGCAACAAGGCCGTGGTGTCCGACATCAAGGACTTCACCGAGTCGAAGTTCCGCTCGGTGTTCGACGAGCCCACCTACGAGCAGGGCATCGGCGACACCACCAAGGTCAAGCGCATCCTGCTGACCTCGGGCAAGCTCTACTACGAGCTGGCCGCGGAGAAGGCCAAGCACAAGCGCGAGGACGTGGCGATCGTCCGGATCGAGCAGCTCTACCCGATCCCGACGTACCGCCTCAACGAGGCACTGGCCAAGTACCCCAACGCGACCGACATCGCGTGGGTCCAGGAGGAGCCCGCCAACCAGGGCGCCTGGCCGTTCTTCGGCCTCAACCTCCCCGAGGTCCTCCCCGACCGCCTGGGCAAGCTGCGCCGCATCTCCCGCCGCGCCATGTCGGCCCCCTCCTCGGGCTCGTCGAAGGTGCACGCGGTCGAACAGGCCGAGATCATCGCCGAGGCCTTCGAGCCCACCGCGTAATCTCGTCCCGCACAACGGCCCGCGCCGGGGGGGGGGGCCCCCCCACCCCCCCCCCCCCCCCCCCCGCGGGGGGGGGGTGCGCCCCCCCCCCCCCCCCCCCGGCGCCCGTTGTGCGGGACGAGATTACGCGGTGGGCTCGAAGGCCTCGGCGATGATCTCGGCCTGTTCGACCGCGTGCACC
>NZ_JARWOJ010000133.1 GCF_029868625.1 Nocardia neocaledoniensis
TGGATGCCGATCCCGATCTCCATCTCGTCCGCACCGAGTTCGAACGTCGGTTTCCCCGCGGCGGGCACGGTGCACGAGGTGAGCGCCATGCCCATGCTCCTGGTGCGCTCGTTCACGGCACGGGCGACGGCGGCCACCTCGGGCAGCGCACGTCCCTGCTCGGCGGCGGCACCCGCGATCTTCTCGACCAGCACGGTGCCGCCGACCCCGCGCCTGCCCGCGGTGTAGGTGCTGTCCCGTACGGCCACGTCGTCGTCGACGATCACCGAGACCACCTCGGTGCCGGTCTCGGCGGCGGCCAGCTCGGCGGCCATCTCGAAGTTCATCACGTCGCCGGTGTAGTTCTTCACCACGTGCAGCACCCCGGCGCCGGTATCGACCGCGGATGTCGCCGCCAGGATCTGGTCCGGCACGGGCGAGGTGAACACCTCACCGGCACAGGCCACATCGAGCATGCCCTGCCCCACGAACCCGCTGTGCAGCGGCTCGTGCCCGGACCCACCGCCGGAGAGCAGCGCGACCTTGCCGGGCCGGGCCGGCTCGGCGCGGAACACCAGGCGGTTGTCCAGGTCGACCCGCAACGCAGGGTGCGCGGCGGCCAGTCCCGACAGCGCGTCGTTGATCACCGTGGCCGGGTCGTTGATCAGTTTCTTCATCTGCCTTCTCCTCAGGCGGTCGTGTCGGCGGTGACACGGACGGTGTCGGTGCGGGTGAGCGCGCGCACCACCAGCGCGGCGGCGGCGCCCGCACAGAATTCGGCGGCGAGATAGACCGGGGCCTGGCTCCAGTCGACGGCGCCGCCCCAGAGCTGCTGCACCAGCATGGGCCCCAGGGTGCGCGCGGGATTGATGGACGCGCCGGTGGCGGGGGCGACGGGCACGATCGCGGCGAAGACGACCAGCCCGATCGCGATCCCCGCGAAACCGGGCGGCGCGGCCCGCTGGATCACCAGCAGGACCGTCAGCACCAGGATGAACGTGCCGACGAACTCCGCCACGAAGGCCTGCCCCGCACCCACGCCGTCGGCGTAGGCCGCGACGCCGAGGCCCACCTCGCTGGCCCGCCGCCCGAGCACCCCGACGATCGCGAGCGCGCCGAGCACCGCGCCCACCAGTTGCGCGGCGAGATACGCCGGGACACGTCGCCACGGGAACTGGCCGGACAGCGCCAGCGCCAGCGTCACGGCCGGATTGATGTGGTTGCCCGAGACATGGCCGAACGCGTAGACGGTGGCGACGACGACCGTGCCGAAGGCCAGTGAGATGACGCCGAGGTCGGCCATCGTGAACGGCGCGTCTCCGTTGACGATGAGGGTGGCGGGTACCGAGCCGACACCGATGAAGACGAGGAACGCCGTGCCGAGCACCTCGGCGGCGAGCTGCTGCGGGATGCGCAGTCCATCCATGGGGATCTCCCGAGTGTTTACGAATCACATTCGACAATGTCGAATTGAATTCGTAGAGTACGTTGATGTTGCGTGGGTCACAAGACCCCCTCGATGATTCCTCGAAAGGGCGCAATGTGATCCAGTCGGTCGATCGAGCCGTCCGCATCCTGTTCGCCCTGCAGGGCTCCCGGCGGATGACGTTGTCGGAGCTGGCCGCCGAGCTCGGGCTGCCCGCCACCACGGCACACGGCATCGTCCGCACCCTCACCGCGCACGGCATGGTGGTCCAGGAACACGGCGGCGGCCGCTATCAGCTCGGCCCCGCGGTGCTGCGGCTGGGCAACGTCTACCTCGACACGCTCGACCTGCGCGCCCGCGCCCTCACCTGGGCACACGAGCTGGCCAAACAGACCGGGCTCGCGGTACGGGTCGGGGTGCTCCTCGGCGAGGACATCGTGATCATCCACCACGAGCCGCGACCCGACGGGAGCAGGCAGATGCCGGAGGTCGGCATCGAGATCCCCGCGCACGCCAGCGCCCTCGGCAAGGCCGTCCTCGCCCACCTCGAGCCCGCCCAGGGCGCGCTGCGCAGCATGACCGGGGCCACCGTCACCGACCCCGCCCTCCTCACCGACCAGCTCCGCGAGGTGGCCGCCACCGGTATCGCCTACGAGTGCGACGAAGCCGTGCTCGGCGAATCCTGTGTCGCGGGTACGGTTTTCGACCGGGCGGGCGCCGCCGTCGGCGCGGTCGGCGTGGTGTTGCCGACCACCGAGTGGCCGGCACCGGAGGCCACCGTCGACGCCGTCCGCACCACCGCCCGCACCATCTCCCGGGAACTCGGCGCCACCACCTGGCCCGCACCGCCCGCGCGGTCCTGAACCGCCCCCGCCGCGGCCGCGAATTCCGCTATCGCTGCGCGGAAGCATTGTGCCCGCGCTCCGCAGTGGCCATAGTTCACGGCACTTCGTCCCGAGGGAGGCCGCCATGACCGCTACCGAACCGCCGCGTTCCGGCGCGCAGGCAGTCGACCGTGCGGTGCACGTGCTCAACTGCTTCCACGGCGGCGATCCGGAACTCTCGCTGAGCGAGCTGGCACAGCGCTCAGGGCTCCCCGTGAGCACCACCTTCCGTCTCGCGCAGGCGCTCGTGCGCGGCAGGCTGCTCGAACAGGACCGGGCCACCGACCGGTACCGGATCGGGCACGGTCTGGCCTGCCTGGCGCGCCCGGCGCTGTCGCGGCTCGGCCTCGACGCGGCCGCGCCGCACCTCTACGCACTCGCCGCGGGCATCAAGATCACCGTGAGCCTCAGCGTCCCCGATGCCGGCGAGGCGCTCACCGTATTCCAGGCTCGACCACCGGTGTCCTTCTGCCACAACCAGATTCCGCAGGAGCGCAGGCCCCTCGAGGCCAGCGCCGTAGGTCACGCCCTGCTCGCGCACACCGCCACCGATCGCGGCAACGGCGAACTTTTCGACACGGTGCGCCGACGCGGGTTCGCCGTGGAGGAGATCGACGCCGACGAGCCGATCCGCGCGATCGCCGTCCCCGTGCTCGGCCCCGACCGCCAGGTCTGGGGTGCGCTCGGCGTCCAAGCGCGCGCGATCCGGCTCGACCGCGAGCTGGTGCGGGCGGTCGTGCCCGCCATGCATCAGATCGCCGTGCGGATCGGCCCGTACTTCCACACCGCCGCCGCTGGTACGGGATTCGACGCACCATGATTTTCACGATGCGAAAACGCCGTTGCCGCGCCGAGACCGCAGAGCGCACTATGGAATTCGATGCGGCGTAGCCTCCGCCGCACCTGTCACGAGAGTCCCGACATGATCGATTCCCCCGCGCTCGTCCGCCGCCGCACGGTGGACCTCATGCGCCTGTCGCCCGGATTCTGTCGCCGCTGACGACGCGGCGGCACCGTCCGTCGCCACTTTCTCCTTCTTCCCGGATATCCGTTCGCGCGGATCGTCGCGGCGTGCGCCCGTGTGGGCTCGCCGCGCGGTGACGCGTGCCGTCGAAAGCACCCCGAATCATGTTGTCCACCTTCTTCCGTCGACGTCCGCTCCGAGCGCTCGCCGCCACGCTCGTCGTTCCCGCCGCCCTCGCGGTGGTCACCGCGTGCGGCGCCGCCGAGGCGCCGACGACCGCCGACGGCAAGACCGTGCTGCGCTATCAGGGCCAGACCGGCCTGGTCACCCCCTACGAACTCGCCGACCATCTCGGCTACTTCAGCGAGATCAGCCTGAAGTGGGAAGGCGACACCACCAGCGGACCGGCCAATATCCAGGCCGCGGCCACCAAGCAGATCGAATTCGGCAGCGCGTTCAACGGCGCGGTGGTCAAGCTGGCCGCCGGTGGCGCACCGGTGCAAGCGGTACTGAGTTCCTACGGTTCCGACGCCAAGTCCTACACCGGATATTTCGTCCGTGAGGACTCCGGGATCACCGGTGCCCGCGACCTGATCGGCAAAAAGGTCGGCGTGAACACGCTCGGCGCGCACCACGAGTTCGTCACCCGCGAATGGCTGCATCAGCAGGGGTTGACCGAGGCCGAGATCAAGCAGGTCCAGCTGATCGTGGTGCCGCCGGTCAATACCGAGGAGGCGTTGCGCAGCGGTCAGATCGACGTCGGCGCGCTGAACAGCGTGTGGCGCGAGACCGCCGTCGGGCGTGGGGGTGTGCGTCCGTTGTTCACCGACACCGCCATATTCGGCGAATTCGATTACGGCACCTACGTTTTCCGCAAGGACTTCATCGCGCAGAACCCCGAGGCCGTCAAGGATTTCGTGCAGGGCACGGCCAGAGCCACCCGCTGGTTGCAGATCACCCCGCGTGACGAGGTGATCGCGAAGTTCACCGCGATCATCAACCAGCGTGGACGCAACGAGAACCTGAAGCTGCTCGACTACTGGCGCAGCTCCGGCATTCCGGTCCCTGGCGCGGTGATCGCGGACAAGGAGATCCAGATCTGGATCGACTGGCTCGAGCGCAACGGCGAACTGCCCGAGGGCAAGATCGCCGCCGCCGACCTGTTCACCAACAAGGACAACCCCTACGCCAACGGCACCTACCAGCCGGCCAGCGGCCCGACCGGAGAGGTGGTGGCCGCGAAATGAGCAGCACCACAGCCAAACTCGCCCTGCGCGGCGTCGGCAAGCAGTTCGTCGTGCGCGGCGCGGCCGAGAAGTTCACCGCGATCGACGACATCAGCATCGAGGTCGGCGCCGGCGAATTCCTCGTGCTCGTCGGGCCCAGCGGGTCGGGGAAATCCACACTGCTCGATCTGCTGGGCGGGCTGAGCACGCCGAGTTCGGGACAGATCCTGCTCGACGGGGCGCCGATCACCGGCCCCGGCCTCGACCGCGGCGTGGTGTTCCAGCAGTACGCCCTGCTGCCGTGGCGGACCGCCCGCGCCAATATCCAATTCGGGCTCGAAGCCAAGGGCATCGCCCGCAAGGAGCGGCGCGCGATCGCCGACCACTATCTGGAGCTGGTCGGTCTCGCCGGGTTCGGCGACCGATATCCGCACGAGTTGTCCGGCGGCATGAAGCAACGCGTCGCTATCGCCCGCAGCCTGGCCTTCGACCCGGAGGTGTTGCTGATGGACGAACCGTTCGCCGCGCTCGACGCCCAGACCAGGGAGTCGCTGCAGGACGAACTGCTGCGCATCTGGCGGGCGACGGGCAAGACGATCCTGTTCATCACCCACGGCATCGACGAGGCCGTCTACCTGGGCCAGCGAGTAGCGGTGCTCACTTCACGCCCGGGCCGGGTCAAGGCCGTGATCGACATCGAGATCGACCGCACCGGCGAGCTCGACGTCCGTTCCAGCGAACAGTTTCGCGACTACCGCCACCGCATCTGGACCGAACTGCGCAGCGAGGTCAGCCGGGCCCAGCGGCTCGAGCTCGCCACCGAAGACAGTGCCGCCGCGGCGGCCGCCTCGACCGACAGGAGCCCCGCCCATGCCTAGCGCCGTCCCCCTGCTCGTCCGTCCGCGCTCGGTAGCCGCCGCGCCGACCGCGGCGCCGACCCCCGTCCCGGCCTCGCCCGCCCTCGCGACCGGCCCGGCCCGCGCGGCCCGCACTTCGGTCGCCGCGCTGGTGCGCCTCACCAAACCGCTGCTCGCGTTCGCGCTGCTGCTCGGCGCCTGGGAACTCGCACCGCGGTTCGGCCTGGTCGACGAGGTGTTCCTGCCGCCGTTCTCGGTGGTGGTCCAGGCCTTCGCCGAGCTCAGCGCCAACGGGCAACTGGGCGAACACGTCTCGGCCAGCCTCACCCGCTCCGTGACGGGGTTCTCGATCGCGCTGGTGATCGCCGTCCCGGTGGGCATCGCCATCGCCTGGTACAAGCCGGTCTCGGATTTCCTCAACCCGGTGCTGGAGCTGTTCCGCAACACCGCCGCCCTGGCGCTGCTGCCGGTCTTCGTGCTGATCCTCGGCATCGGTGAGACCTCGAAGATCGCGTTGATCGGCTACGCGACCTTCTTCCCGATCCTGCTCAACACCATCACCGGCGTGCGCACCGTCGACCCACTGTTGGTCAAATCAGCCGTCTCGCTGGGTTTTTCGCCGATCCGGCTGTTCCAGAAGGTGATCCTGCCCGCGGCCATCCCGTCGATCTTCACCGGGATCAGGATGGCGGCGGCGGGCTCGATCCTGGTCCTGATCGCCGCCGAGATGGTCGGCGCCCGCGCCGGACTCGGCTATCTCATCACCGCAGCCCAGCAGAATTTCCAGATCCCGCAGATGTACGCGGGCATCGTCGCCATCTCACTGATCGGCCTCGCCTTCAACTTCGCCCTCGTCGCGCTGGAACGCCGCCTCTCGCGCTGGCGCACCTCGCCGACCGACGCCTGACCAGGAGAACCACCATGTCCCGCAAGACCTTCCACCTCAATGCCTTCCTCATGGGTGTCGGCCACCACGAGGCCGCCTGGCGCCATCCGCGGACCGACGCGCACCGTGTGCTCGATGTGCGCCACTTCCAGGATCTGGCGCGCATCGCCGAGCGCGGCACGCTCGACTCGGTGTTCTTCGCCGACACCCTCGCCGTCGGCCCGCGCATCGAACGCAACACCCTCGCGGTGTTCGAGCCGGTCACGCTGCTGTCGGCCATCGCCGCGGTCACCGAGCGGATCGGCCTGATCGCCACCGCGTCGACCAGCTACAACGAACCGTTCAACCTCGCCCGCAAGTTCGCCTCGCTCGATCACATCAGCGGTGGCAGAGCCGGGTGGAACATCGTCACCTCCGGAAACGCCGACGAAGCCTACAACTTCGGTCTCGACGCGATCCCCGAGCACACCCGCCGCTACGAGCGCGCGGCGGAGTTCGTCGACGTGGCCCTCGCCCTGTGGGACAGCTGGGAGGCCGAGGCGATCGTGCTCGACACCGAGGCCGGCGTCTTCGCCGACCCCGCCCGGGTGCACACCCTCGACTACGCCGGGGAGCGTTTCCGGGTACGCGGCCCCCTGAATTCGCCGCGCGGCCCCCAGGGCAGGCCGTTGCTGGTGCAGGCGGGTTCCTCCGAGTCCGGCAAGGAATTCGCCGCGCACCGCGCCGAAGCCGTGTTCACGGCGCAGCGTACCCTCGACGAAGGGGTCCGGTTCTACCGTGACCTCAAGTCGCGGCTGGCGAAATACGGTCGCGCCGAGCACGAGTTGAAGGTGCTGCCCGGCCTGGTGCCGTTCATCGCCGACACCGCCGCGGAGGCCAGGGCGCTCGAACGGGAGTTCACCGCGCTCATCTCGCCCGACTACGCGCTGCGCCAACTCTCGTCCATGCTCGGCGTCGACCTCACCGCGCACGCGCTGGACGCGCCGCTGCCCCCGCTGCCCGCCGAGAGCGAGATCGAGGGCGGCAAGAGCCGCTTCACGCTGGTCAAGGAGCTGGCCGAGACCGAGGACCTCACGGTGCGCCAGCTCATCGGCAAACTCGGCGGCGGCCGCGGGCACCGCACCTTCGCCGGAACGCCGGACCAGGTCGCCGACGAGCTGCAGACCTGGTTCGAGGCGGGCGCCGCCGACGGCTTCAACATCATGCCGCCGTACCTACCGGGCGGGCTCGAGGATTTCGTCGATCGGGTGGTCCCGATCCTGCGGGAGCGCGGGCTGTTCCGCAGCGCCTACGAGGCCACGACGCTGCGCGGTCACTACGGCCTCGATCCGGTGGAAAACCGCTTCGCCCAGCGCGATTCACGGGCGAGTGCCTGATGCCGCCGCGACGGCTCGACATCGAGTACATGCGGACGGTGAGCAGCTCCTGTCCGGGCCGCTGAGCACCCGCCTCCCGCCCGGCTTTCCCGAAGGACCAGACACATGACCACCATCGAAACCCCCGCCACCGCGACCACGCTGGACATCGCTCCCGTCGCCGGGCACATCGGCGCCGAGGTCACCGGCGTCGACCTGCGCACCGACCTCACCGACACCCAGGTCGCGGACCTCACCGCGGCCCTGCACCGGCACAAGGTGCTGTTCTTCCGCGACCAGCACATCGGCCACGCCGAGCAGATCGCGTTCTCCCGCCGCTTCGGTGCCGTCACCCCGTCGCACCCCTACGACGACGACGCGCCCACCGAGCACCCGGAGATCCTGGCCGTCGACAGCCGCCTCTACGAGAAGCGGTTCGGGCGCAAGAAGTTCAGCTACACCAACCAGTGGCACACCGACGTCTCGCCACTGATCAACCCGCCCGCCGCCTCCGTCCTGCGCGCCGAGATCGCCCCGGAACAGGGCGGCGACACGCAGTGGACCAATCTGGCCGCCGCCTACGCCGGTCTGCCGGAGTCGCTGCGCACCTTCCTCGACGGACTGCGCGCCGAACACCGCTTCGGCGGCCGGATCCCGCCGTGGGACGCCGACAGCGACTACGCCCGCAAGATCGCGGCGTCGCCGCTGGTCACCGAACACCCGGTGGTGCGGGTGCACCCGGTGACCGGCGAGCGCGTGCTGTTCGTCAACCCCGGCTTCACCACGCGGATCATCGGCCTGACCCCGGCCCAGAGCGACGCTCTGCTGCGGCTGCTCTTCGACGAGATCTCGCATCCGGCCTACACCGTCCGGTTCCGGTGGGCGAAGGGCAGCATCGCGTTCTGGGACAACCGCGCCACCGCCCATCTGGCCCCGAGCGATCTCGACCATCTCGACGTCACCCGGGTGCTGTACCGCACCACCCTCGAGGGTGACGTCCCGGTCGGCGTCGACGGCGCGGCCTCCCGCCCGATCGCCGGCGCGAAGTTCACCGGCGCCTGACATCCCCCGCGGGGGGGGGGGCCCCCCCCCCCCCCCCCCCCCCCCCCCCGGGGGCGGAGGGGGGGGGGGGGCACCCCCCCCCCGCCCCCCCCCCGCCGGGGGGGGGGCCCCCCCGCCCCCCCCCCCCCCCCCCCGGGGGCCCCCCCCCCCCCCCCCCCCCCCCCCGCCCCTCGAGGAAGAGAACGATGCGATGAGCGAAACCCTGCACGCGAGCACCGACGTCCTGGTGATCGGCGGCGGCCCGGCCGCCTGCTGGTCGGCGATCCACGCCAGAGAGGCCGGCGCGGAGGTGATCCTGGTCGACAAGGGCTACTGCGGAACCAGCGGCGCCACAGCGCCTTCGGGCACCGGCGTCTGGTACGTCGCACCCGAGGCCGAGGCCCGCGCTTCGGCCAAGGCGGCCAGGGAAGCGCTGGGCGGTCACCTGGCCGACCACTACTGGATGGACCGGGTCCTCGACCAGACCTACACCAATATGAATCGGCTCGCGGTCGAGGGCCGCTATCCGTTCCCCGCCGACCCGGTGTCGGGCGAGCCGCTGCGTACCGGTGTGCAGGGCCCGGAGTACATGCGCCGGATGCGCGCCTGGCTGCAGCGGATCGGCGTGCGGATCCTCGACCACTCCCCCGCGCTGGAGTTGCTCGTCGACGACGCGGGCTCGGTGCGCGGTGCGGCGGGACACCAGCGCCAACTCGACCGCGACTACCGGGTCACCGCGGGCGCCGTGGTGCTCGCCTCGGGTGGCTGCGCGTTCCTGTCCGGGGCACTGGGCACCAACGTCGACACCGGCGACGGCGCGCTGCTGGCCGCCGAGGTGGGCGCCCGCTTCTCCGGCATGGAGTTCTCCAACGCCTACGCGATCGTGCCCAAGGGTTCGACCATCACCAAGACCGCCTACTACGGCTACGCCACCTTCTTCGGCGAGGACGGCCGGGTGCTCGAGGACGCGGGCTCCACCAGGGGCCGGTCGGTGATCGCCCGGACTCTGTTGCGGGAGAAGGTGTTCGCCCAGCTCGACCGCGCCGATGCCACCGTGCAGGCACAGATGCGGGTGGGGCAGCCGAACTTCTTCCTCCAGTTCGACCGGCGCGGAATCGACCCGTTCACACAGCGTTTCGAGATCGATCTGCTCGCGGAGGGCACCGTGCGCGGCACCGGCGGCATCGACGTGGTCGACGACGACTGCGCCACCACGGTCCCCGGCCTGTACGTGGCGGGGGACGCGGCCACCAGGGAGCGCATCTGTGGTGGGTTCACCGGCGGTGGCAGTCACAACGCGGCGTGGGCGATGTCGTCGGGCAGCTGGGCCGGGGCGGGCGCGGCCCGTCACGCGCGCACCGCGCCCGGCGGTGGACAGCTCACCGGCGCGGGCCGGGTCGGGTTGCGGCCCAGCGGTTCCCGAACGCTCACCGCGGCCGAGGTGGTGACGGCCGCCCAGGCCGAACTGCTGCCGTTCGAGAAGAACTATCTGCGCCACGGCGACCGGCTGCGACCCGCACTAGCCCGGCTCGACGAGCTGTGGACGGCGGCGGCCCACGAGCTGGGCGGTGCGACCGGCGGCGAGCGGATCCGCGCCAGGCAGGCCGCCGCGATCACCGCCGTCGGCCGGCTCATGTACCGGTCGACGTTGTCGCGCACCGAAACTCGCGGGATGAGCAAGCGCGGCGATCACCCCGAACTCGATCCGGCGCAGCATCATCACGTGCTCTCCGGTGGGCTGGACGCGCCGTGGACCGCCACCGCCGCGCCCCGCCGTTCCGGGTCGGCGGTGGCGTCGTGATCGAACTGCTCCGCGCGCGGGATTGCATCGGCTGCGACAAGTGTGTCCTGGCCTGCCCCACCAACGTCTTCGACCGCACCGACGACGGGATACCGGTCATCGCCCGGCAGTCCGACTGCCAGACCTGCTTCCTGTGCGAGGCCTACTGCCCTACCGACGCGCTCTACGTGGCGCCCGACGCGACGCCGCTCGCGACGACGGACCCCCTGCCGCTCGAACAGATCGGCCGCTACCGCGAGCAGCTCGGGTGGGGACACGGCCGGACCGCCGGAGCCCGCCTTGCGGTGGGCCCGCGCCTGCCGCACGGGACGCCACCGCCGCGGCTCACCCCCTGAGGCCGGCCACCGGCCACCGCAGATCACCGAACAGCGGATCGTCGTACACGGTGCGCTCCACGACCGGCTCCGGTACCCGGAGCAGGTCGGCGCGGCTCACCTCGGCGAAGTCGTATCGTCCGTTCTCGCACTGCAATTCGGCCAGGGTGAGCGCCGCGACGGTGTCGTCGAGGGCGAAGTCGTCGAAACCGTCCGCGGCGAACACCGCGCGCACCTCGTCGACCGGTGCCGGGTCCCGCACGTGGGCCAGCGCCAGATAGGGCTTCAGTGGCTCACCGAATTCGGGGACGCGTTCACGGATCCACACGTCGGTGAGCGCCTCGGTCAGCTCTTCGCGGACGGCGAGCAACGGCGCGGGCGCGGTGATCGGTAACCGGATCGAGTCGGCGGCGACCACCGGCGGGCCGAACGTCACCTGGAACGGGGCGTGCCCGGCCAGCCGGGTCCGCGACCCGTCGACCAGCGCCGCCAGGTGCACACCCTTGACCCCGTCGACGAAGCCGACCCCCTGCACGCCGACGCGCAGGCGGGCCGCGTCGACCGGTTCGAGTCCGGGCAGCCGGGACAGCGTGGGTGCGAAGATCTCCACCAGCTTGTCGGCGACCGGCTGGGTCGGGGTGACCTGCCAGTCGTAGAAGGATCGTCCCGCCGTCCACCCCGGCCGCCACCACCAGCGGCTGGCAACAGTCATCTCGCCCGCGATCATCGTGCCCACCTCCCGATCCACGCCCAACGCCCCCAGCGAACATCCGGTTGACCGGCGAGGCTGTCCACCATCGACAGCTTCGACCAGTTCACCCCGACGCGACCGGACACGATCGGCACCCATGCTGCGATGTCAGTTACCTGTCAGCGACGGTATTACCCGCTCCGGCCGCCCGCAACACGACGAGACCGATCCGTTGCAGCTTCGATCCCCGGCACACGCACTGCCCCGCCGGCGCCGCCGCGCGCACTACACTGGCCGTCATGCCTGTTCGTCGGCTGATCACGCTCTCCGCGTTCGCCCTCCTGCTGCCCTTCGCCGCCTCCGCCTGTTCCATGTCGGGTGACGGCTACTCCTCCGAGTGCACGGTCAGCGGGTGCACCGTCACCTTCGACCGCGGCGTGAACGCGAAGGCCTCGGTGCTCGGGATCGACGCCGAACTCGTCGCGGTCGACGGCGACATGGTCACGCTGAAGATCGGCGGCCAGAACGTCACGGTGCCGGTGGGCCAGTCGCAGGAGTCCAACGGCACCGATGTGCGGGTCACCGAGGTGACCGACCAGAAGGTGGTCGTCGTCCTGAACTCCGGCCTGACCCCGAACTGACCCACGAAATCCGTTGGGTGGCGGCGGTTCCCGGCCGGGCCCGCCGCCGCGCTCAACCCAGCACGTTCGGCTGGTCCAGGATCCAGCGCCAGCTCCCGTCGGGTTGCCTGCGCGCCACTTCGACGGTGGCGCCGGTACCGCCAGGAAGCCGCGTCGACGTCATCGCCAGGTCGCCCGCGCGCAGGGCGGGGGCCTGGGCGCCCGGCTGGAACACCGGACGGTCGGCGACGAGCCGGGTGTAGGCCGCCCGGATCTCCTCGATCCCGGTCGCCACGACGCCGTCGGGCAAGGCCAGGACCGCCTCGGACTCGTAGAGCTCGACCAGCCCCTCCACATCACCGGCGTTCAGCCGCTCGACCACCAGGCGGCTCAGATCCTCCGGCCGCCGCGCTCGTTCACGCACACCGTCGACACTGTCGGTCATCGTCACCCTCCTCGATATGGGCTGTGCGCCAACGGTAGCGCCGGGGTACGACACAACCGGCCTTCGCCTTCGTGACAGCGAAAACCCCCGGCGCCGAGGGCTTCCGGGGGTTTTCGCGGGGCAGAACTCAGACGGTCACAGCGGCGGGAATCCCGACGAGCCGGTCGCCATCCAGTTCCAGAACTCGGCGGCGCGGTTGAGAACCAGGGCCATGATGTCGAGGACAGTGCTTCCCATCAAGCTTCCTAACATTCGGATGTACGATTCGCTTGCCCACCATAGCAACTCGCCACGAACGATCACGAGGCGATCTCGACGGGCTGGAACATTTCCAGCCGGATCGCGCGCGCATTCGTTTCACCGACCACCCGAACATCGTTTCAGCAGGTGAGAGCCTTGCTGGGGCGGATCGGCCCGATGCGGTGAGGGCTGTCCGCGACGGGAACTTCCACTGATCAATTGCGGGCCTGCCGCATTTTCGACGGCCGCGTCGAGCCCGCGATATTCACCCGCGACATATTCGACGCATGGTCGAAACGTCACCGTCGCCACTTCGCCGCGGCACCGATGTCGAACATCCTCGCGGCCGTGGCGAACCGAATACAGTACACAGGGAGTGAACCTTCCGACGTGCGACCGGTAGTGCCCCACGAACACGGTGAGGACAGATGGACGGCACCCCCCACGAGCTCCTGCACAGGCCCCTGTTCTCCCGGGTCCCCCTCGACCAGCGGAACGCGGCCAGCCGCATCAGCGCCTATATTTACGGGAACGTGCTGATCCTGGCCGCCCTGATCCCGGTCGCGCCGTCGGTCGAGCACGTCGGCATCCTGGTCGTCCTCGGGACCGCTGTCTCCACGTTCGTCGCGCACGCGTTCGCGGAGAGTGTCGGGCAATCGGTGCGCCAGGGTGGGGCCGTGCCGGCCGCTCCGCGCTGGGCGAATCTGCGTGATTCGCTGCCCATTCTCACTTCCGCTGTGCTGCCGTGCGCGATTCTCGCGGCCGCGGCCGTCGGGTGGCTGCAACCACGCACCGCGCAGATCCTGGCGGAGGTCGTGATGCTCGTGCGCATCGCGGGCATCGTGTTCGTGATCCAGCGGCTGCAGGGCCGTCGCCCCGATCGCTCGACACTCATCGGCGCGGTCCTGCTCGGCTGCGCGGCCACCACCGTCGTAGCGGTCAAGATCGCCCTGACCCACTGAGCAGAGGAGGAGCGGATGTCGGCGCCCCCGGTGAGATCCCGGTCGTTCGTCCTGATCGTCCTCGCGGCGGGCCAGTTCCTGATGACCCTGGACAGTTCGGTCATGAATGTGTCGATGGCCACCGTCGCCGACGATCTCGACACCACGATCACCGGAATCCAGACCGCGATCACGCTCTACACCCTGGTCATGGCCTCGCTGATGATCACCGGCGGCAAGGTGGGCGCCATCGTCGGCAGGCGCCGGGTGTTCGGTATCGGACTGGTGATCTACGGCCTCGGCTCGTTCGTCACCGGCCTGGCGCCGAATCTCGCCATCCTGCTGGTGGGCTGGTCGCTGCTGGAGGGTGTCGGCGCGGCGCTGATCATGCCCGCGATCGTCTCCCTGGTCGCGGGCAACTTCCCCGCGGAGCGGCGGGCGGCGGCCTACGGGATGGTCGCGGCGGCGGGCGCCATGGCGGTCGCGGTCGGGCCGTTGCTCGGTGGGGCGGTGACGACATTCGCGTCCTGGCGCTATGTGTTCTTCGGCGAAGTGATCATCGTGGCGGCGATCCTGCTGGTGCTGCGCCGCATCGAGGACGCACCCGCCGAGCGGATCCGGCTCGACCTGCTCGGCTCGGTCCTGTCGGCCGTCGGGCTCGGCGCGATCGTATTCGGCGTGCTGCGGTCGAGCGAATGGGGCTGGGTGCGCCCGGAATCCGGCGCACCGGTGTTGTTCGGGTTGTCGGCGGTCATCTGGCTGCTGCTCGGCGGACTGTGCACGCTGTATCTGTTCCTGCGCAGGCAGGGCTACCTGGTGGACCGCGGCCGGGATCCGCTCGTCGACCCGGCACTGTTGCGGAACCGGCAGCTCGTGGGCGGGTCGACGATGTTCTTCGCGCAGTTCGCCGTGCAGGCCGGAGTGTTCTTCACCGTGCCGCTGTTCCTGTCGGTGGTGCTCGACCTCAGCGCGGTCGAGACCGGGGTGCGCATCGTGCCGCTGTCGGTCGCGCTGGTGCTGGCCGCCGCCGGTATTCCCAAGTTCCGTCCGCGGGCCGACCCGCGCCGGGTCGTGCGGCTGGGATGGGGCGTGGTCATCGTCGGGGTGCTGATGCTCGCGGCAGGGATGGATCCCGGCGCCGACGCGGCGGTGGTGTCGATCCCGATGCTGCTGATGGGATTGGGACTGGGTGCGCTGGCCTCCCAGCTCGGTGCGGTCACCGTCTCGGCCGTGCCCGATTCGCGCAGCTCCGAGGTCGGCGGGATCCAGAACACCGCCACCCAGCTCGGCGCCTCGCTGGGGACCGCGCTGATCGGGTCGGTCCTCATCGCCACGCTGACCACCTCGGTCGTCACCGGCATCGAGCAGAACTCCGCAGTGCCGGTCGCCGTGCAGCAACAGGCCACCACAGAGCTGGCCGCGGGCGTGCCGTTCCTGTCGGACCGGCAGCTCGCCGACGCCCTCGACAACGCCGGGGTCGACGACGCCACGGCCGAGGCCATCCGGTCCGTCAACGCCGACGCCCGCCTCGAGGCGCTGCAGGTGGCGTTCGCGGTGACCGCCCTGATCGCGGTGCTGGCACTGTTCGGCACCGGCCTGCTGCCACGCCGGCCGACGGCGGCGCCCTCCTCGACGACATGAACCCGAAGCCCGTCCCATTCCTTGTTCAGCGGAAACTGTTTCGGTAAAATCAGGACGTTCTTCGATCGATGTCGTCGAGCTCGCCGACTTCGTCCCCTCGGAGTGTCGGCCGAATTTTCGTCGACCTCTTTCGCGACGGGCCGGTGGCCTCAAAATCGCGAGGAGTGGAACATGACCGGCAATACCTCGTCGGCGCATCGCGCGCCACCCGACGCAGAACCGTTCCAACGACAAGCGGTGGCGGAGGGAATTTCCATCACCGCCGCGTGCATGCTGCTCATCTTGGCGGCCGTCTCGGTCCTCCAGGGTATTTCCGCATTACTGGAAGACGAAATATACGTCGCCGGAGTCGACTACGTGTACGAGTTCGACACGACGACCTGGGGATGGATTCATGTCGTGCTCGGCGCGCTGGCACTGCTCGTCGGCGTCGGCCTCGCCATCGGCGCCACCTGGGGCCGATACAGCGCGCTCGCCGTCGCCGGGCTCGTGATCGTCGCGAACTTCCTCTCCCTGCCCTACTATCCCGCCTGGTCTTTCATCATCATCGCCCTCAGCGTGGTGATCATCTGGGCGGTCTCCACCTGGAAACCACAGCACTGAGCCGCCCTGTGCCACGATGGGCCGGGTGATGAGCGGCGACTCCGGAACGCGGCTCCGGAGCTGGTCGGCGCGTGGCGCCTTCGTGTTCGCGGCCCTGACAGCGGCGATCCCGATCCTGTTCGCGGGCGTGGCGGGAACCCTCGGTGTGCTGATCGTCGGTACCGGCGGCGTGGTCGTCACGATCGCCGCGCTGTACTGGTTCCTGACCAGGTACGGACTGCTGCGCTGGGTGGCGCTGGCGATCGCGGCGCTCACGCCGATTGTCGTCGTGATCGTGTTCGTCCGGGCCCGGCTGCTGTGGGTGGTGGTGCTCGCCGTCGCGGCGGCCCTGCTCGCGGTGGCCTGCGCGCGCGTCGCGCTGCGCGCCCGACCATCACCCGCCGCGTCCGCCGTGCCTGCCCCGCCGGCCCGGCGCCCGTTCCTGATCATGAATCCGCGGTCCGGCGGCGGAAAGGTCGAGAAGTACGACCTGCGTCGCCGCGCCGAAGAGCTGGGCGCGGAAGTAGCGCTGCTCGACGGCGAGGTCGATATCGAGGAGCTGGCCCGGCAGGCCGTCGCGCGGGGCGCCGACCTGCTCGGAGTCGCGGGCGGTGACGGGACCCAGGCGCTGGTGGCCGGTGTCGCGGCCGAGCACGATCTCCCGTTCTTGGTGATCAGCGCCGGGACACGGAACCACTTCGCGATGGACCTCCACCTGGATCGCGATGATCCGGCCGCCGGGCTCGACGCGCTCCGTGACGGCGCGGAACTGCGCGTCGACCTGGGCCGCATCAACGGCCTGCCGTTCATCAACAACGCGTCGTTCGGCGTCTACGCCGAGATCGTGCGCAGTCCCGCCTACCGTGACGACAAGACCGCGACGGTCCTGCACCTACTGCCCGATCTGCTCGCCGGCCACACCGGCCACCGGCTCGTCGCCCGGATCGACGGCACGACGGTCGCCGGGCCGCAGGCGATCCTGGTGAGCAACAATCCGTACCGCACGGGCGATCTCGCCGGCCTCAACCGCCGCGATCGGCTCGATCTCGGCATGCTCGGCGCGGTCACCGTCTCCGTCGCGGGCACCCGCGACGCGGTCGGTCTCCTCCGGCACACCCGCGGCCGCGGGCTCACCCAGCACACCACCACGCAGGTCGATGTCGACGCTGACGCGCCGCAGATCCCGGTCGGCGTCGACGGTGAATCCCGCCGGTTCGACACGCCCGTACGCTGCGTCATCGAGCGGGGCGCGCTGCGCGTCCGGGTGCCGCGGAACCGGCCGAGCGCGCCGCCCGCACCGCCGACGATCGATTGGCTCCGCCTGCGCGACTTGGCCCTTCGCGGCGATGCGGGGACGACGCACTGAGGACGCCCCGATTCCGGCGGATCACTCGCTGCCGGCCATGCGCAGGATGAACGGCGGGAGAACAGCACAGGACAACGGGCCACTCGCGCTGTGATGACCGCGACAACGCGCGCCGGCTTCGGATGAACAAAAATATCGGCGGACAATACTGTGCACGACTGATTCCATCCGAAATATTCTGCGGGACAGCCGCAGTCCATCACGTCCTCGTCGATGAGCGCGCGCGGCGGAGTTTTGTTCAGCGAAACCGGTGACGGCTGTCACAGGCATGAATTCCGACCTCCCGGTTATAGCATCAGATCCGCCGAGACTTCCCGGAACATCTGCCGCCGAAGTACCCGCGCACCAGTGGTGACACATCGACGTGCCCCCTCTTTTTCGAATCCACCTTCTGCCGTTCCGGCAGGTATTCGTCACGAGGTGAACCGGTCATGGAATACACCCATTTGTCCGAATTCGAGATTCGTTCCGGCACGTTGTCGCTCTGGACGCCGGAACTCCCCGCGGACGCGTGGCAGCCCGACGACCGACCACTGTCCAGCGTGCACGCCGGCTATTGCGCGAGCATCGACCCCGCCGACCCGCGGCCCGGCCGTGGCCGCTGGATCGGCACCGTCTTCGAGATGGACGCTCCGCTCGATCGCGCCGCGTGGCGCGAGACCCTGCGCCGCTGGCATGCCAGGCACGAAGGGCTGCGCACGACGGTGCGCGCCGACGGCGAGGGCGAGCCCCGCAGGCTCCTCGCGCCCGCCACCGCGGTCGACATCGCCGAACAGGTGGTCGACGGACACACCGACGGGGCCCGTATCAACGAATTCCTCTGCGGTGCACTGGAACTGCGCCTGTCACCGCTGGTGTGGCCGCATCTGCTCGCCGTGACCGTCGAACACACCGCGACCGCGGACTTCACCGTGCTGGTGGCCGCGGACCACTCGGTGCTGGACGCCTACTCCCAGGCCATCCTCATTCTGGAGCTGCGCACCCTCTACAGCGAGGTGCTGGCGGGCGCGCGGCCACGTGAATCGGCCACGTTCGGTAGCCCCGCGGACTTCGCGGTCGCCGAACGGGCCGCCGCCGCCCAGCTCGACACCGAGTCGCCCGCCGTGGCGGTCTGGCGGGAGTTCCTCGCCGGCGACGACGGCACCATGCCACGGTTCGCCCCGCACGCGCACCGGCCCGTGGCCGCCGAACTCGCGCAGCCGAGTGTGTCGCGGCGGGTGATCGCGCTCGACCGGCTCGAGCAGATCGAGGCAGCCCTCGACCAGGTGCGGCATCGGATGTCGGTGGCGGTGTTCGCCGCACTGGCCGTGGCCCATCAGCGCCGGTTCGGCACGGAGCGGATGCGCACGGTGATGCCGATCGCCACCCGGCCCGACCTGCGCTGGCTGGAAGCGATGGGCTGGTTCGTCAATGTCGTCCCGGTCGACATCCGGCTCGAGGCGGGTGCGGGGATGACCGCGGCGATGGAGAGCACACGCACGGCGTTGCGCCGGTCGCGGACGGCCAACGACGCGTCGTGGTGCCGCGTCCTGGACATCCTCGGTGTGCGGGACACGCCCCGGTTCGGCATCTCGTTCCTCGACATCCGCGTGCTACCCGGCTACGAGCTGGTCGCGGACCTGCGCGGACGTACCCTGCGGGCCGAATCGTATTCGAGCGACGAGGTGTTCCTGTGGATCGTGCGCGCCGCCGACGGCCTCTACGTCTCCACCCGCTACCCCGCGGGCCTGCCCGCCGAGGTGATGGACGAGTTCCTCACCGCCTTCGGCGAGGCGCTCTCGGAGATCACGGCGGCGGTCCACCTCGACGCGCTCGCGCCCGTCACGGCGCCGGTCGTCGCGCAGGCGGTGTGAACCGATGCGAGCACTGTTGGCTTTCACCGGCAGCCGGGGCGACGCACAGCCCGGTATCCTGCTGGCGCGCGCCCTGCGCGCCCGCGGGCACGAGGTGACCCTCGCGCTCGCGCAGAACCTCGTCGACTTCGCGACCGAGCGCGGGGTACCCGCCGTTCCGTTCGGCCGGGACAGCGCCGAGCTGCTGCGCGCCCAGCGCGGAGACCCTCGACTCGGTTCCCACAATCCGTGGTCACGCGCGCGGGCCGTGCTCGACCTGCAGCGGCGCGGGGTGCCGGAGATGGTCGCCGACCTGCGCGAACTCGTGGCCGGTCACGATGTGATGGTGGCAGGTATGGCGGGCGAGGAGGCCGCCGCGGCGGTGGCGCGCGAGACGGGGCGGCCGTTCGCGGCGATGCATTTCTTCCCCATTCAGGCCAACACGGTCGTCCCGGTCGTTCCGGCGCGGTGGGCGGAGCGGGTCCCTGGCGTCGTGCACCGCTGGGGGTGGTCGGCGCTGGCCCGCGCGCGGGCCGCCGCGCTGGCCCCGGTGCTGACGCCGGGCGAACCACCCGTCCGAGTGCGCATCCAGGCGTACGACCCCGCGCTGTTCCCCGGCCTGCGCGACGAGCTGCCCGGACCGTTCACCGGATTTCCGGTCGACGCCGACGGTTTCCTCGCCGCGGCGCCGACCGATCCCACCTCCGGTGGCGATGCCACGACGGCGGTCCACCGGTGGCTGGCCGCCGGTTCCGCACCCGTCTACGTGGGGTTCGGCTCGATGGATGTCGGCGATCCCGTCGAGTTCGTCGCCATGCTGCGGGAGGTCTGCGTGCGCCGCGGCAGCAGGCTCCTGCTGGCCTCGGGGTGGGCCGCCATCGCACCCCACATGGACGCCGACCTGGCCGTGGTGGGCCAGGTCGGCCCCGCCCCCGGGTTGGCGCAGTGCGTCGCCGCGGTGCATCACGGCGGCGCGGGCACCACCGCCGCCGCATTGAGAGCCGGTGTGCCGCAGGTGATCTGCGCGGTTCAGGCCGACCAGCCCTACTGGGGACAGGCACTGCGGCGACGTGGACTGGCGGCGACCACCCCGGCCCGCACACTCACCGCCGCGCGGCTCGCCTCGCTGCTCGACCGCGTCACGACCCCCGAGGTGCGCCGCCGGAGCACCGACTACGCCACGACCTTCACCACCGACGGTGTCGAGCGCGCCGCCGACGCTGTCGCGGCACTGGCTCCGCTCGTGCCCGAATTCATCGACGCCGCAGGGAGAATGCCATGAACCCCGACATCGCCATCCGGATCACCGGACTCGGCAAATCCTACGGCGACTTCACGGCCGTGGACGCGGTCGACCTCACCGTCGCGGCGGGCACCGTCTTCGCCCTGCTCGGCCCGAACGGCGCAGGCAAGACCACCACGGTGCGGATGCTGGCCACCCTGCTGCGTCCCGATCGCGGCAGCGCCGAGATCTTCGGCTACGACATCGTGCGGGAGGCCACCGCGGTGCGCTCGATGATCGGGCTCACCGGCCAGTACGCCTCCGTCGACGAAACCCTCACCGCCGGGGAGAATCTGCGCCTGTTCGGCCGACTGCTCGGGCTCTCCCGCCGCGAGGCCGCCGCGCGCAGCATCGAACTGCTCGCGGAGTTCGAACTGAGCGCGGTCACCGATCGCCCGGTCGGCCGGTTCTCCGGTGGCATGCGGCGGCGGCTCGATCTGGCCGCGACGCTGATCACCGATCCCCCGCTGATCTTCCTCGACGAGCCGACCACCGGCCTGGACCCGCACACCCGCGACCGCATGTGGGGCATAATCCGCAAGCTCGTCGCCCGCGGTGCGACGGTTCTGCTCACGACCCAGTACCTCGAGGAAGCCGACGCCCTGGCCGACCGGATCGCGGTGATCGACCGCGGCACCGTCGTCGCCGAGGGCACCGCCGCCGAACTCAAGTCCGCGATCGGTGAGCAGGTGCTGCGGCTGGAACTCGCCGACGTGGCCCAGTCCGCGCACGCCGAGGCCATCGTCGCCGGTCTCACCGGCGAGGTGCCCGAGGGCTCGTCCGCCGGGGTGCTGACCGTCGCGCTCGCCGACGCGGGCACCGCCGCCGACATCGTCGCGGCCTGCCGCGGCGCCGGCATCACCCTGCGTGGCTTCGCCGTCGACCGACCCGACCTGAACGAGGTGTTCCTCGCTCTCACCGGCACGGCGCGCGCCGCCGCCTGATCACGGAAGCCGAGGACCACCATGACCGTCACCATCGTCGGGCGCACCGCGCCGCCGATCGAGCGCCGTCCCCGCGTCACCCACGTCAGCCTGCGCGCCTCGCTGACCCAGTCGCTGCTCATGGCGTGGCGCGGCCTGCTCACCTTCCGCCACAGTCCGCAGCTGCTCTACGACGCCCTGCTGCTGCCCATCGTCGGGCCGTTGCTGTTCGGCAGCATCTTCGGCACGGCCATCGCGGGCAGCACGCAGGCGTATCTGCCGATTCTCGTCCCTGGCGTGCTGGTGCAGATCGTGCTCACCTCCTCCGTCGCGACGGGGGTCCAGCTGTCCGAGGACATCCGGTCCGGCGTGTTCGACCGCTTCGTCGCCATGCCCATCGCCCGCTCCGCACCGGTCGCCGGAGCGCTGCTGGCCGGGGCGACGCGGTATGTCATCGCCGCGACCACGGTGGTGCTCGTCGGCTTCGCCATGGGCTACCGGCCGGCCCACCCGGTGAGTTTCCTCGCCGGCGCCGCGCTGGTGGTGGTGGCGACCACCGCGATCAGCTGGTTGTTCGCGTTCATCGGGGTCACCGTCTCGCGGCCCGCCGCTGTGCAGGGCCTGTCGATGCTCGTGTTGACGTTCCTCAGCTTCGCCTCGAACGCCCTGGTGCCCGAGGCGTCGATGCCCACCTGGCTCGGCCACGTCTCCGACTACAACCCGGTGTCGTACCTGGTGTCGGCAGTGCGCACGCTCGCCGAGGAAGGGACGGTCGGTGCCGACGCGGGCTGGTCGATCGTAGCTTCGCTCGTCGTCGTCGCCGTGTTCGCGCCCCTGACCGTTCGTACTCTGCGCGCTCGTTGAGAGGAGCCACCATGACGCGCACCGCTCCCGCTGTCGCCCCCGTCGCCGCCGTCAACCGGCTCACCGCCGATGACGATCTGTTCCTCAAGTTGCACGGACTCTACGGCAACGCCCTGGTCAATCAGCTGGCCTGGCGGTTCGACGAACCGCTGGACCGTGACCTGCTCGACCGCTTCCACGCCCACCTCGCCCTCGGCTTCCTGGCTCGCCGGGTCCAGCGCACCCGGGTGCCGTTCGCCAGGCCCTATTGGCTTCCGGCTCCGGAATCGCTGCCCCTCGGCTGGGACTCGGAGCCCGTCGCCGACGACGAGATCCTCGACTGGTACTTCGCCCAGAGCCGGGTGGATTTCGACCCCGAGGCCGGCCTGGTGTGGCGATTGTCCGCGGCCCCGACCACGGCGGGCGGAACGCTGGTGTCCCTGGTGACTTCGCATGTCGCCTCCGACGGTGGCGCGGTGCTGTTCGCGGTCGGTGACGCGCTGGCCCGCCTGGACCGCGACGAGACGCCCGACCGCTCGGCGAGCTCCGGTGGCTTGGTGGGCGTCGCACCCCAGAACACGCTGAGCGCCGACCTTTCCGATGCCGGGGCGCAGCTCAGCGCGGTGGCCCGAGGCATCCGCGCGGCCTACTCGGCGCGCGCCGTCACCGAACCCGCACGCACTCCCCGCCCCGCGACCCACCGGCTGCCGCTCCCCGAGCAGTGGGCGCCCGCGGACATCGTCGTGCGGCTCGACCTCGACCAGTGGGACTCCGTCGCGGCAACGCACGCGGGCACCACCAATGGTCTGCTGATCGCGCTCGGTGCCGGCCTGCTCGGCCGCAGTGGCCGCGTCGGCGACGCCGCCGACATCCGCGTCGACATCCCGCACTCGATGCGCACCGCGAACGACCCGCGCGCGAATGCCACCACCGGCCTGCCGATCTCGGTCCGCTACCGCGCAGCCGACCGCGTCGACCTCGGCGCGATCAGGGCGGCGGTCAAGCGCGCGGCGACCGCCTACCGCGACCCGGCGACGACCCCCGCCCTCCAGCACCTGCAACCCCTGCAGATGATCCTGCCCCGGGTCGTCCTGCACCACTTCGCCCGCACCGCCAAGGCCCCGGAGTGCCTGTGCACCAACCTCGGCGAAACAGCCTCGGGGGTAGCCGATCTCGGCGGCCACCGGGCGGCGGAGGTCCTCATGCGCCCGGTCGTCTGCGTCAACGACCCGGCCATGTTCCGCCGAGTGGAAGCCGGCGTGAACCTGTCCTTCTCCACCGACGGCCACACCGTCACCCTCGCCGTCACCGCCGCCGATCCCGACCGCTTCCCCACCCGCGCCGCCCTCCGCACTCTGCTCACCGCCGAATTCGACTCCTGGGGCCTCACACCCCACTACTGGTGATCGACATGGACACCAGACTCCAGCGGTCCGATTCCCGCGTGGACGACGGCACTCGTGCCGCAGGCTTGGTCAGGGCTGCTCGGCTGCTCGCTCTTCGCCGCCGGGATTCGGAAGAGCGTGAGTTCGCTTGGCTCCCTGAACGACTGGTGCCGGGCTCCTGCGCATCAGCCACACCGCCGCGGCGAGCGTCAGTAGCCAGCCGATCACCTCGACAAGAAGATGATCGGTCGCGTCGGGAACGGATTGCAGCAGGTACACCCGGACGCTGTTGATCGCTCCGTGTGCCAGGACGGCCGGCCAGACACTGCCCGATCGCCACCGAAGGGCGAGCAGCAGCGGCGCCCACGGCAGCATGCCCGCGAAATAGATGACGATGTCCCACGGTGGGCGATCGCCGATGACGGCGAGCACCGGAAGGTGCCAGACGATCCAGACCGCGCCGCTGACGAGGGCCAGTGGCCAGAATCCCCAGGACGCCGCGCGGGTCGCCAGCCAGCCGCGCCAGCCGAACTCTTCGCCGATCGCGAAGACCGACTGCATGAGGAAGACCGGAACGACCCATACCGTCGCCGCCGCGATCTCGTCGAGCGGGTTGAGCGGCCAGATCCCCAGGGCCAGTGCGATACCGGTCTGGATCGCGGCGATCGCGGCGATGAGGCCGATGCCGATGGAGGCCCACCCGGGGGCGCCCCGCCACCCGGTGGCGAAGGTCTCCCGGAACGTGCCGGGTCGTCGAGCGAGCCACATGATGATCGCGGCGAGCAGCGGGGTCAGCTGCAGGATCGGAACGATCAGGTTGTCGACATCCGTGGGGACGAGCCGAAAGACCATCGGTACCGACAGCGCGTAGCACAGCACGATGGCGATCGCGAAGAACCACGCTACTTCGGCCGATCCGTGAGAACTGTCGCCCACACGCCCTGCCGTCATCGCTGCCCGCCAGTTCTGGCCGGAGAAGCCCCGCCTTCGCGTCATGCACGGACCGTAGCAACATGTTTCGGTCTCCCGATTCCGGAAAGCCCCGGAGGTTCACCCTGAAAAGTCGCGTACCCGCGGAACGCAGCGACCGGCACGGGAACCCGCTAATCGGCTCGTACGCGCCTGGTGTCGTAGGCCCACATCGCGATCTCGACGCGGTTGCGGGCGCCGAGCTTACTCATCAAGGAAGCGACGTGGCTCTTGACCGTACTCAGGCCGACGAAGAGCTCGGTGGCGATCTCGGCGTTGGTCCGGCCGCGTGCCACCAGCGCGAGCACCTGCTCCTCGCGCTGGGTGAGCGGGTCGATGGGCTGGACAGGTCGCTGCGGCGTCTGGTCGGCGAAGGTGGCCAGCAGCCGGCGGGTCACGTTCGGGGCGATCAGCGCGTCCCCGTCGGCCGCCGCGCGGACGGCCTGCACGAGGAGCTCCGGTCCGGCGTCTTTGAGCAGGAACCCACGGGCGCCGGCGCGCAGCGCGCCGAGGACGTACTCGTCGAGGTCGAAGGTGGTGATCACGACGACCGCCATCGGGTGCGTGACGTCCGGTCCGGCCAGACGCCGCGTCACCTGGACACCGTCGAGGCCGGGCATCCGGATGTCGACGAGGAGGACATCGGGACGCAGCCGGGTCGCCAGGTCGAGCGCCGCGAGCCCGTCGGCCGCCTCTCCCACGACCTCGAGGCCGGGTTGCGCGCCGAGGATCATCACCAGCCCGGTCCGGACCAGGTCCTGGTCGTCGGCGACGACAACACGGATGCTCATACCGGCATCTCCACAGGCAGCGAAGCCTCGACCACCCAGCCGCCGTCGGGACCCGGACCCGCGGCGAGCGATCCGCCGAGGAGCTGGGCGCGTTCGGCCATGCCGAGCAGGCCGAATCCGGGCTCCGGGACCGGCCCCGGCTCGGTCTGTCCGTCGTCGCTGACGCGCAGTGTGACGATGTCACCCTCGTGGCGTACGACGATCCCGACCCGGGTCGCGTTCCTGGCGTGCCGCACGGCGTTGGTCAGCGACTCCTGCGCGAGCCGGTAGAGCGCGGCGTCCACGGGCCGTGCCAGGCGGGGCAACGAACCGTCCAGCGACACCTCGACAGCGGGCGTCGTGCCCGCGCGAGCCAGGGCGGGCAGGTCCGCGACACCCGGCTGCGGCGTGTAGGCGACGGCGTCATCCTCGCGCAGCACCCGCACCATGGATCTCATCTCCGCCAGCGTTCGCGACGCCTCCGACTCGATCGCGGCCAGGATTTCGGCGGCCTTCTCAGGCCGGCTGCCTGCGATCACGCCACCGGCCTGCGCCTGCACCGCGATGGCCGAGACGTGGTGGGCCACGATGTCGTGCAGCTCGCGCGCCAGCGCCACCCGCTCCTGGTTGCGGATCTCGCGCTGTCGGCGATGCCAGAGGTCCGCGCGGTAGCGGAACACCGCCGCGAGGGCGACGAACAACAGCAGGAGGACGCTTCCGCCGAACACGTCGGCCCAGCCCGCGGCGGAGGCGTACATCCCCAGGGCGACGACGACTGTCACGAACGCGATCCCGCAGACGATCTCCCGTCCCGAGCCCCACCGCACCAGGGCGTAGAGCAGGACCAGGACGGCCATCATGGCGTAGAGGCCGAGGTCCCCGGCGTGCGCGGCCAGCTGGACGACCGAGAGCAGCCCGGCGACGGCCCACCCGAGCAGGGCAGCCGTCAGTGGTCGGCTCCGCCGCCAGAGCAGGGCCGGCACCAGCGCCGAGGCGAGCACCACCTCCAGGGGTCGCCAGGCCGAGCCCGGCCTAACGATCCCCTCGACCGAGGCGGCGGCCACGAACACGCCCACCAGCAGCCAGTCGAGCCGACCGAGGGGTGGGGCGCCGGCAGGCCGCGGCTCGTGCCAGAGGGAGCGCCGGACAGTGACCACGGCTTCAGCATAGGGATCGGCACCCCCTTGCCGTACCCGCCGAAAGTACGAGACGGCGATCATCCCATCGGCCAGGTGAACCCGAGCCTCGGGGCCGGTGCGTCCGCCGCCGGGCACAGCGATCGTAGATCTACCGATCCGCACCGCAAGGGAGCCCAACATGCGAACACGACCTCTGGAAGACCAGCCGATGCCGGTGCGAGCCAAGCTCGCCGCCACGTGGACGAGCTTCATGTTCCTCTATGTCTACGTGGACATCCTCAACTTCTTCACGCCCGGCGTCATCGAAGACATCCTCGCCGGCAGGGTCTTCGAATTCGCTCTCTCCCAGACGTTTTCGACCACCGCGCTGACCCTCATGGCCGTCCCGATCCTGATGGTCGTGCTGTCGATCACCTTGCCCGCCAGGGTGAACCGCGTCGCGAACCTCCTCGTGGCTGCGCTCTACATCCCCGTCACGGCCTTCAACGCGCTCGGGGCGTCCTGGTTGTACTTCTACGGCCTCGGCATCGTCTTGGAGGTCGTCCTCCTCGCCCTCATCCTGCGGTACGCCTGGACCTGGCCCAGCACCGCGCCGGCGGCTTCCCCGAACCGGGAAACCGTTCGCGCACAGCCGCGTGCGTGAACCCGGGCGCAGCCCTACCTCGACACCGCCGCTACTCCGCCGCGGTGTCGGGCCGCTCGCCGCGCAGCGTCCGGTCGATCCAGGCGATGACCTCGGCCAGGATCGCCGGCCCCTCGGGTTCATCCTCCACCCCGTGGTAGACGCCCGGGCAGGTCCGCAGCGTCGCCGACGGCACGAGGTCGACCACCCGGCGGCTGGCGGCGAGCGGATTGATCAGATCGGCGTCTCCGTGCACCACGAGCAGTGGTACCGCGACACGAGTGGCGGCCGACGCCACGCGATCCATCTGGGCCAGGACGTCGATCGCGAAACGCGCGGTCGCTCGCCCATGGATCAAGGGATCGGCGTACCGTTCGGCGACGACGGCGGGGTCGCGATTGACACGCTCGAACCGCAGCCCGTTCGGCAAGCTCAGGGTGCCGACAGCGCGGCCGAGGCTCCTGACCACGGCCACCTTGACCCGCTGATTGCGCAGCTCCGAGTCGAAAGCGGGTCCGGTCACCACCACCGCGGCCAGCTCGGTGCGCGGCCGGTCCGCCGCGTAGAGGAACGCGTAGAGCCCGCCCAGGCTGTGGCCGTACAGCACCACCGGTGCGCCGCCTGTCCGCGCACGCTCGTGTGCGATGAGATGGTCCACGGCCCGCGCCGTCGACTGGTATCGGACGTCGCCGCGGCGTCCTTCGGATCGCCCGAACCCTTCGTAGTCCAGGGCGAGCACGGAGAAACCGGCCGCGGTGAACATCCGGGCCGTGCTGTCGTAGCGGGCGGCGTGCTCGCCGAGACCGTGCATGATGACGACGCTGGCCCTCGGGTGCCCGCTCGGGGCCCAGTGGACCGAGCTGAGCCGGGGGCCGCCGCCGTCCGGTGTGAAGGAGTCGAGGTGGGGTGAGGTGGTCACGAGCAGTTCCTTTCCGGTCTGCTCCAGCCTCGCCGCTGTCCCGCTGTCCCGGATTGGACCAACCTGCTAGATCGGCGAGATCTCCCACCGGATCGTGCTGAACGCGGTCGGCGGGCCGCCGAAGGTTCGGCGACATGTCCTCGTGAGGTGGGAGCTGTCGGTGAAACCCGCCAGATGCGCTGCCTCGGTGAGCGACTCGCCCTGCGCGACCGCCGCGGTCGCCCGCAGCAGCCGGAGCCATCTGACATACGCCCGAAAGGTGATGCCGAGGTCCTGGGCGAAGAGATGGGACAGCCTGCTCTCCGACAGATGAACCGCCGCGGCGAGGTCGCGCAGCCGGACGGGTCGTGAGTCCAGCTCGGCCTGCAAGCGCGTGCACGCGGCGGCGACTGCCGGATGCAGCGAAGCATGCGCGGTGGGTGCCGGAAAGCGCAGGCGCCCTTCCTCATACGCGGTGTGGCCCTTGGTCATGGCCTGTCCGGCGTGATGCCAGGCGCCGGCGTTGGACGGATCGTCGACCAGCGCGAGCAGCTCGGCACCCAGGCGGGACCGGGGCTCGACGTGTGCGACGACGCCCCAGGCGCCCGCGGCCCGGAACGCGTGCGGCTGACCGGCGGGCACGATCGCCGCGTTCGTCCGTCGCCGACGGCCCTGGAGATCCTCGATGACGAAGGTCCCCTGATGGGCGACGGCCACCTGCACAGAGTGGTGAGCATGCCGCGGCAGACTTCCCAGCGGCCCCTCGATCTCGAGCACCCCCGGCCGCAGACGCCCGGTGCCGGACCACCGCGAGATCACCGGTTGTTCCTGCATCGGCTGAAATATACGTGACACCGCGGCATCCGCCACCTACCCATCAGCAGGTCTCGGGTCGCGCGGAGAGGTCGCCAGCGCGAACACGGCCGACACCGCGGCGATCGCGGCCAAGAGGAGATAGGTGCGGGCGTAGCTGCCGGTCCAGGTGGCCAGCACGGTTCCCGCCCACGGGGCCAGGGCCGTCACGATGACGATCGGCGCCCACATGAGGCCGGTGAGCCGACCGTAATGGGTGGCACCCCACCGATCGGTGACGGCCGTCGCCTTGACCAGGGTCATGATCCCGCGGATCAGGCCGGCGCCCATCGACACCGTGATCAGCGCGAACGCCGTTGTCGCCCCGCCGAGTAGCGCTGTCGCCACGGCCGTCGCGGCGAAGGTGCCGACGATGCGGGTGCGGGTGCCGGTGTGGGTGACCAGCGGCAGGTAGCCGATCCGGCCGAGCACCTGTCCCACTCCGCCCAGACCGAGGGTCACCGCCGCGAAGGCGGGCGAGAATCCGCGTTCGATCAGCAAAGGCACCAGGTTGAACACCGCGGCGACCGCGGCGAAGGCACCCAGGCTCAGCGAGATGATCAACGCGAGAAAGGCAGGGCTGCGGACGATTCCGCGGTGATCCGCTTCGACGGCGGTGGCGGGTGCAGGAGCGGGGGGCCATGGCCCGGCGAGCCCGAACACGTGCCCCGGCACCGTGACGATCGCGAGGACTGCCGCCAGCACGAGATAGGCCGCCCGCCAATCGGTGTGGCGCGCCAGTTCGGCGGTCACGGGCGCGAAGACGGTACTGGCCAGGCCACCGGCCAGTGTCAAGATCATCAGCGCCTTGACGTGGCCGGTCCCGTACCAGCGGGTCAGGGCCGCGAACGCGGGCGGATACAACACCGCGCCCATCGCGACTCCCGCCGCGAGCCACCCGAGGTAGAACACCGGCGCGTTCGGTGCCAGCGCGACCATGATCAGGGCGGGCACCGCCAGTACCGATCCCCCGGTCATCACCGCGCGCGGACCGACCCGGTCCAGAACGCGCCCCACGGGAATACCGGTGAGCGCGGCGGCGAGCTGGCTCAGCGAGAACGCCCCGGCGATCGCGGACGGTGACCATCCGGTATCGGTCGCGATCGAGACCGAGAGCACGGGGAAGGCGTAATAGAGGATGCCCCAGCTCGTGATCTCGGTCAGGCACAGCGTGATCAGGACCCGGCGCCGCAGACCGGCGGCCTCAGCCGTCGCGGTCCACGGCGCCGTTGCCGTCGACATGGATCGTCAGCGGACGAGCGAAGGCGCGCTCAGCGTCAGCACTTCCGGTGCGGGCGCGCAGCAGCCGCCCGAGCTCGCCGCGCCCTCGGGGTCATCGAAAACGCCTGCGCCACCGCACACCCCGCTTTCCGGGAGCCTGAGTTCGACTCGGGCGGCGGATTCGTGGTCGCCGGCGAGTTCGGCGGCGACGGAGCGAACCTGTTCGTAGCCGGTCATCGCCAGGAAGGTCGGTGCGCGACCGTAGCTCTTCATGCCCGCCAGGTAGAGGCCCGGTTCCGGGTGGGACAGTTCGGCGGCGCCGTGCGGGTAGACGGTCCCACAGGAGTGCACGTTCGGGTCGATCAGGGGCGCGAGCCGGATCGGGGCCTGCAGGACCGGGTCGAGCTCCAGGCGCACCTCCGAGAGCCACGACAGCTCGGGCCGGAAACCCGTCAACGCGATGACGTTGTCGATGTCGCCGAGCCGCCGCCCGTCGTCGGCGATCAGGCCGACCCGCCCGTCGGCGTCGGATTCGATGGCCGCGGTGCGGAATCCCGTCACGACGTCGAGCAGCCCGTCCTCGACGGCCTTCTTCGCCCGCGAGCCGAGGGCGCCGCGGGCGGGCAACTCGTCGGCCTCGCCGCCGCCGAAGGTGGCATCGGTCTGTCCGCGACGCAGGATCCAGGTCAGCCGGGTGCCCGGCTCGCCGGCGAGTTGAGCGAGCGCGACGATCGCGGTCAGCGCCGAGTGCCCGCTGCCCGCGATCACGGTGTGCTTGCCCTGGTAACGCTCACGTTCGGTGTCGACGTCGGGCACCCGGTAGGTCACCGCGTCGCTGACGCGTTCGCCGAGTGCGGGAAGGCCCTCTCCCCCGAGCGGATTCGGCGAGCCCCAGGTGCCCGAGGCATCGATGACCGCGCGGGCGGCGATCCGCTCCTCGGTGCCATCGCCCCGGCGCACGTGCACCGAGAACGGCTCGGTGTCGCGTCCCGCGTCGACGACACGGTCACGGCCGCGGCGGGCGAGGCCGATGACCTCGGTGTCGTAGCGGACCGTGTCACCGAGGGCCGCGGCCAGGGGGACCAGGTAGTGGTGGGCCCAGTCCTGTCCGGTCGGGTAGTCCTCGTCGGCCGGGGCGGTCCAGGCGGTGGCCGCGAGCAGTCGACGTGCGGCGGGGGCGATGAGCTCGGCCCACCGGGAGAACAACCGCACGTGATTCCATTGCGCGACCGCGGCACCCGCTTGCGATCCGCGCTCGAACACGACCACGTCCACATCACGTTCACGCAGCTCGGCAGCGGCGGCCAGGCCCACCGGGCCGGCTCCGACCACGACAACAGGCAGATCAGTCATCAGACGCTCCATTCATCGACACCCATCGATTTATCGCCTCGAACTCTATCGAGTGACATCGATGAATGCAACCATCGATCATCGTCGATATACTGCGTTCATGACGTCACTGGACATGCCCGTCGTGCGCGCGGACACCACGCCACGCACCGACACCGTCTCGATCGACGACGCCACCATCTACGCCGAGTGGTTCGCCTGCCTCGCCGATCCGACCCGGGTGCGCCTGCTGCACCTGGTCGCGACCCACCCGTCCGGGATCAAGGTGGGCGAGTTGACCGACACGCTCGGGATCAGCCAGGCCACGGTGTCACACCACGTCAAGAAGCTGGCCGAGGTCGGATTCGTCAGGGTGCACAAGGCCGGGACATCGACCGTCGTCACCGTCAACCCCGCCTGCTGCACGGGCTTGCCCCATGCGGCCGACGCGGTGATGGGTGTGCTCGCGGCGCGTCCCTGCTGCCCGGTCGACCTCCCGGCCGACGTCGCCGTGCGCGCGCTGACCGCCGACGACTGGAGCGATGTCCGCCGCATCTATCGCGAGGGAATCGCCACCGGCAACGCCACATTCGCCACCGAAGTCCCGACCGAGGCCCACCTCGACGCCACCTGGCTACCCGGCCATCGTTGGGTAGCCGAGATCGACGGCGTCGTCGTCGGCTGGGCGGCGCTGTCGCCGGTCTCGGCACGCGAGTGCTACGACGGGGTCGCCGAGACCTCGGTGTATGTGGCTGAGCGGGCTCGCGGACGTGGCGTCGGGAAGGCTCTGCTACACCGGCAGGTCATCGCCGCCGACTCGGACGGGCTGTGGACACTACAGAACTCGATCTTCCCCGAGAACCGGGCGAGCATCGCCCTGCACCATGCGGCCGGCTTCCGCACCGTGGGTGTTCGCGAACGCATCGCCGTGCTCGGCGGCGTCTGGCGCGACACCGTTCTCCTCGAACGGCGTTCGGCTGTCGACAATTCGGAGGGCGTTCAGCGGGGCAGCCGGCCGCCCGGGTCATGCGCCACGTGCTGATCACAAGACGCCACGGGCGAGGACACTTCGATCGCCTGAGGTGAGCCGGCGGTGACGGTACGGTCCGTGGGTTCGAACGGCACCGGGCACGTCGGGCTCTCGCCGCACGTCAGCAGATCGTCACAACCTGCGGCCACGGCGGCTCGCAGGGTGTCGCGGATCGCGGTCAGCTCGGCCAGTTCGGTGTCGATCTCGGCTAGTTTCTTCGTGGCACGGGCCTGCAATCCGGCCTCGGCTCGTCGGCGGCCGCGGTGGGTGGCCGCCAGGAGTTCGGCGATCTCGTCGAGGGTGAACCCGAGGCGTTGGGCGGCCTTGATCACGCGCAGCACGGTCACCGCCTGCTCGGGATAGAGCCGTTGCCCGCCGAGTGTGCGCTCGGGTTCGGCCAGCAGGCCGCGACGCTCGTAGTAGCGCAGTGTCTGCGTGTTCACACCCGCGGCCGCGGCTACTTCGCTGGTGCGCAGCCTCGCGCTCATCGCTGATCCGCACCGATCGCGGCAGCGACCCGGCCCGCGAACGCGTCGAGCACCGTGACATAGGTGGCCGGAACATCGACGGTCATCACCGTCCCGGCATCGGCGGTGTCGAAGCCGAAGGTGAAGAACGAGCAGCAACTCCTCTCCCGAGCGGCGAGGTCCCGGCCCGCCTCTTCGGCGCCCTCGACCACATGGAGGGTGAGCCGGGTCGGCGCGGGCCTGTCGATCTGACGCACCGATTCGGCGAAGAATCGGTCGAACTCGGCCACCCGGATCGGTTGCTCGACGGTGGGTAGCGTGCACGCGTCCGGCACCCAGTCGGACGGTGTCGGCGAAATCGTCATGAATCCACGGTAACCCTGTACCCGGGTACCGGATGCAAGCCTTCGCACCGACAATTCGGGGGCTTGGAAACAGGTAGCGCCTCGGGTGTGCGGGGGCGAGGCACTGCGGGTTCGAACCCTCGATCAGACGTCGGCAGGCAGCAGCTCGGCGATCAGTTCCTCGACACGTTTGCGGATCTCGTCGCGGATCGGGCGCACCGCTTCCACACCCTTGCCCGCGGGATCCTCGAGGGCCCAGTCCCGGTAGACCACGCCGGGGAAGTATGGGCAGGCGTCGCCGCAGCCCATGGTGATCACCACAGTGGAGGTCTCCACGGCGTCGGGGGTGAGGATCTTCGGCTTCTGATCGGTGATGTCGATGCCGACCTCCGACATCGCCTCGACCGCGGCCGGATTGATCGTCGCGGCCGGAGCACTCCCCGCGGAACGGACCTCGATCCGGTCACCGGCCAGCTCGCCGAGGAAGCCCGCGGCCATCTGGGAACGGCCCGCATTGTGGACGCAGACGAACAACACGCTGGGTGTGGTGGACATGGGGTGCAATGCCTTTCGGTGGGCGGCGGAGTGGATCAGGTGGTGGGGATGTCGAGTTCGGCCAGCAGGTGGCGGACTCGGGTTTCGATGTCGTCGCGGATCGACCGGACAGCGGCGACATCGTGGCCCGCGGGATCGTCGAGTCGCCATTCCTCGTACCGCCGCCCCGGATACAGCGGGCACGCGTCGCCGCATCCCATCGTGATGATCACGTCGGCGGCCCGCAGGATCTCCTCGGTCCACGGCTTGGGGAACTCGCCGGTGATATCGATGCCGACCTCGGCCATCGCGGCCACCGCGGCTGGATTGATCTCATCGCCCGGCTCTGAACCACCCGACCACGCCACCGCGTTGTCCCCGGCCAGGTGGGTGAAGAAGCCCAACGCCATCTGCGAGCGACCGGCATTGTGGGTGCACAGGAACAGCACCGTGGGCTTGCCGGTGTGCGCCTTGCCCTCGACACGAGCGAGCGCGTGCAGACGCTGGCGAGCGAAGCGCTCCGCCAGCAGCGGCAAGAAGTTCACCACGGTGGCACGACCGGCGAACTGATCGTAGGAAGAGTGCAGGAATCGTTCGATCGTCTCCAACCCGAACACGGTCTCGAACTCACGGTGCAGCCGCGTCGCTGCCGTTTTCAGCGCGTGCTGCTGGTCCAGGGTGAGGTCGTGGCGCAGGTGGTGTGCGTGCACGAGCGGGCTGTCGGTCATGACGTCGTCCCTCTGATCGGGTATCTCGTGGGTGGTCGGCACCGTCTGAACGCCGCTGCCGGAAAGGGTGTTACGACGTCGAGTCCGGCGCGACCGCCGCGGCGGTGACGTTCGACGAGTCGTCGGAGAAGCGTTTCCGCAGCGCGAGCGAGACGTAGACCAGCGCCACCAGTACGGGCACTTCGATGAGTGGACCGACGACACCGGCGAGCGCTTCCCCGGAGGACGCGCCGTAGGTGGCGATGGCGACGGCGATCGCCAGCTCGAAATTATTGCCCGCGGCGGTGAATGCCAAGGTGGTCGTCCGCGCGTAGCCCAGGCCCATGACGGCGCCCAACAGGTAACCGCCACCCCACATCAGGGCGAAGTACGCCAGCAGTGGCAGCGCGATCCGGACCACGTCCAGCGGCTGGGAGGTGATCTGCTTGCCCTGCAGGGCGAACAGGATGACGATCGTGAACAGCAGCCCGTACAGCGCCCACGGGCCGATCCTGGGCAGGAACGACGACTCGTACCAGTCCCGGCCCTTGGCCCGCTCCCCCAGGCGCCGGGTCAGGTAGCCCGCGACCAGCGGAATACCCAGGAAGATCAGCACCGATTTCGCGATCTCCCACGGTGAGGTGTCGATGTGGGCTTGCTCCAGCCCCAGCCAGCCCGGCAGCACCGAGAGGTAGAACCAGCCGAGCACGGCGAACATGAACACCTGGAACACCGAGTTCAGCGCGACCAGCACGGCGGCGGCCTCACGATCGCCGCAGGCCAGGTCGTTCCAGATGATGACCATCGCGATGCAGCGCGCCAGCCCGACGATGATCAGCCCCGTTCGATACTCGGGCAGGTCGGGCAGGAAGATCCAGGCCAGCGCGAACATCAGCGCCGGGCCCAGGATCCAGTTCAGCGCCAAGGACGCGGCCATGAGTTTGCGGTCGCCGGTGACGGTGTCGAGGCGGTCGTAGCGCACCTTGGCCAGCACCGGGTACATCATGATCAGCAGCCCGACGGCGATGGGCAGCGAGATGCCGTCGATCTCGACCGCGCCCAGCGCGTCACCCAGGCCGGGAATCAGCCGACCCAGCAAAAGGCCGGCGACCATCGCGACGCCGATCCACACGGGCAGGAACCGATCCAGCGTCGAGAGCTTGCCGACCACCGGGGTCGGCGCGGAGGTGGTCGTCGCGCTCACGCGCCCACCGCCGCGGCCCCGTCGATCAGCACTGTCGACAGTCGCGCCAACGCCTGCGGCACCACCCGGTAGTAGACCCAGGAGGCCCGGCGCTCACTGGTGAGCAGCCCCGCTTCCCGCAGCACCTTCAAGTGATGCGAGATCGTGGGCTGGCTGACCTCGACCCCGTCGGAGATGTCACACACGCACGCCTCGCCACTGGCCCGGCTGGCGACCAAGCTCAGCAACCGCAGCCGCACCGGGTCCGACAACGCCTTGAACACCGCCGCGAGCTCGGCGGCGTCACCCGGTGTCAAGGGTTCGCGCACGAGCGGCTCGGTGGCGCACGTCGCGCTCGCCGTCAACTGCAGCCCCGACTTAGACATAGCTCGATATTGACGCATATCTATGTCACTTGGCAAGCAAACATCCGGTGAACACAATCGGTGTTCACCGACGACCCACTGAACGGCTCACTCCACGCCGCAGGTCGGGGTCGGGGGGAGGCCGTTCCAGCGGTCGAGGGTCCACTGCACGAGCTGCGGGGTGAGGGGTGAGTCGGCGGCGACGAGGCTCATGTGACTCAGACCGGGGAAAGTGCGGTAATCGATCGGCAGGCCCGCCGCGCAGCGCGCGTCGACCCATGCTTGCTGCAGTTCGGGCTTGACGAGGGGGTCCGACAGTCCCTGGGCGACCAGAACCGGCGCGGGAAAGGGACCGACGGGCGTCTGCTCCTTCAGGCGGGCGCCGAATTCACCGTCGAGCAGCCGGTCCGGAAAGAGCTGGTTCGGGATCTGGGAGCCGTGCAGCAGCGCGGGCAACGCGTCTTTGCCGTTGAAACACAGGTCCTCGATCTTGCCGACCCCGTGCCGCGAACCCGGTGTGAGTTGTTCGGCGAGGCGCAGCTCGGGGTAGAGGCGATTCCACGTGGCCGCGATATAGGCGGAGACGGTTTTGCCTCCGATCTCGGTCTTGTCGACCTCCGCGAGTCCGAAAAGGTCGGCGGCGGGAGCGAAGGCGGCGACACCCTTGACGCGGAATTCGGGGGCGTAGGTCGCGGCGAGCTGTCCCGTCCACAGCGCGGCCTGGCCACCCTGCGAGTGGCCCCAGACCACGGTGTCGGCGGTGGTGGATATCTCGTCGAACTCCCGGGCGGCTCGCGAGGCGTCGAGCACATTGCGCGCTTCGGCCGCCCCGACCAGGTACGGATGCGTTCCCTGCGTGCCGAGGCCGATGTAGTCCGAGGTCACCGCGACCCAGCCGTGCTGAGTCACCATCTCCCGCAGCGCGGTTCCGGCGCCGTCGTCGAACGGTGCGGGGGCGAGGGAAGGGGCGCATTTCGGTGCGATGCCGGTGGTTCCGTGGGCCACGGTCAGCAGCGGATACGGGTCGGGCGACGGATTCTCCGGTGCGAGGATCGTGCCGCTCGACACGGCCGCCCCGCCGTCGGGATGCGTTGTCGTGTACAGAATTCGCCACCCCCGAGCGCCATCGGGAACGCCCTCGTCGATGGGTTCGGACCGCAGCAGCCTGCCGGGTTCGGCGGGAACGTTCGCGGGCGCGGTGTAGAAGGGCCCCGGTTCGGGGAGCGGCACGCCCGACAGCACCCGCACGCTGCCGTAGGCGAGCAGCACAGCGAGCACCAGTGCCGCCGCGGCGGCGACCGTACGCGGCCACCCGCGCCGCTGCCGGACCCCGTGCCGCGCGCAACGTTCGATCAGCGTGGTGAACAGCAGGTGCAGTCCGAGGAAGACGAACCACGCCGCGACCCCGAAACGGAACACCACCAGGGTGAGGACCGGCCAGGCGAACACCACGACACCCACGGTGATGCTCGCGAGCGCGGTGAGCGCGGCGCTGATCCGCCGATCTGCCCGCGCGTCCCCGCCCACGACCACCTGCCACACGCCGAACAACCCGTACACGATGAGCGCCGCACCGATGAGGAAGGCGAGACCCGGTGCCCCGGCACTCGGCCAGATCGCCATCGCCACACCGAGCAACACGAGCACGCCGCCGAGCACCCGCGCGGGCAACCCCACGCGCCCGTCCCCATGGGGAAACAGCGCGACGACAACCCCCACCAGCGCGAACCCGATGCCGGTGACAAGCGCGACGGTCTGCACCCGCATCGGCGCGAGGAACAGCAGCGCCCCGACCGCGACAGCCACGATCCCGACCGCGAGACGCGACGGCGTCGAGGCACGCAGCGCCCAGTCCCGTCTCGACGCGCCGGGCACTGCTCCCTGATCCGACGAATCGTCGCTCAACACAGACCCTTCCGCCGCCGATGACCCTGTCGGCGCAGAATATCCCCCTGTCAGGACGGATCGTGATCGCCGAGCCGAAGGCAGCCGGCAGAATTCCGGATGGTGCTGCCGCGACCACGCGGGACACGCCTGGGCCGTATGCGGACGGGACTGCTGCAGGATCCGGTGACAGATATGGTGGTCAGCCACATGACGATCTATGGCGACAAGCCGCATCTCATTTGCAGGTTGCATTTACCACCGGGGCCCGCAGCACAACCTCCGGCATGATGTCCTGGTGGACAAGCTCCTGGTGCTGATCAACGGACTTCCAGGGTCGGGCAAGACACACTGGGCCGGTCGCTCGCCCCGGCATTGAACGCCCAGTTCCTATCGAAGGACGCCATCAAGGAAGCCCTGGCGACCTGCATCGAGAACCCCATCGATATTTCCGCACCGGGCGGGATCGCGATGGACACGGTATGGGCCCTCGCATGCGCAATTCCTGCGACCGTGGTGATCGACTCGTGGTGGTTCAAGCCACGCGATCTGGCCTGGGCCAAGGCCGGAATCGAGACAGCGAGTGCCGACCGTATCGCGGAAGTCTGGTGCGAAGTCCCCGTCCATGTCGCCAGAGACCGCTACAAGAACCGGCAACGGGACGCCCTGTACAAGGACACGCAACGCCTGGCCAGCGACTGGGACACATGGGCCGAGCACGCCTCACCTCTGGGACTCGCCCCCACCGTCCTCGTCGACACAACCCGACCCGTCAACTGCGCCGATCTCGCCCAATACATCGAGCACGCAGCCACCCCTCCGCAAAAGTGACAACTACACAGTCGGTGTCACGAGTGCCATGGCTCGAACACGGAGATAGCGCCCGTTCCGGGGACGTCCACTAGGATTGCCAACTGCTGAGACCGAGTCGAGGGCGGGGGCGGAGATGGCGTCAGACGCGAGGCGGGCGGATATTGTCAACTTTTGGTTGACGACGGAGATGTTCAACCCGCAGAAGGTCGACAAGGTGGACCATGAGCGTCTGGTCTTTGCCGTCGAGCACGGTCGACCGCTGCCCTGGGAACCGGCGCACGAACTCGCCGACCGGCGGCTCAAACCCCACCAGGCGTGGCAGCACATCGTCTACTTGGGCGTCTACCAGCTCGACAAAGCCACCGATCTGTTGGCGACGGTGTTCGAGCCCGATCCTGACAGTTTCGACGAGCGCCCGACCGGTGACAGTGCGATCGCTGCGTTCGCGGTCGCCGAAGATGGTCGTGCCGTTGATGATTCAGAAGTACTGTCCAGCTGTGCGTGGGCCGTGGCGAAGGTTCTGCGAGCCGGGCCGGACCACGATTGGGTGGCCGACTTCCAGGATTCCTCGATGGACTTCAGCCGCGAGTGGCGGGACTTCGTCACCGCGGCGGAGCCCTCGTCGCCACCGGAGACCGAAGCACCACAACCGACCCGGCGCGTCCTCGACGTCGACGGTCTCCTCACGTGCCTGAGCTCGGCGGTCGCTACGACCGGCATCGGCTCGGAGCTGCCCCACACCGAGATTCGCATCCACAGCAAGATCGTTTCTCGTCGAACCGCAGGACGGGCCGCTGAGACCGACTTCCTCAACAGCTTCATCATGGGCGATCTCCGGCTGGTCGCCGAGCAGACCGCCAAGGCGAACATCGGTACCGCGTTGGCCGACTACCTTCGCCCCGATGCGGAGATCCACACCGGCGCCCGAACCGACGTGCGCAAGGAACTGGGCACGGTACTGGCGCTCGCAGCGCCGGATCGAGTTCCCGGCGGACGGTGGCTCAGCGATCCCGAACACGCGCTCGCACTCAACCAACAACTGGCGGTCAACGCCGCGCTCGGTATTCCGGGCGCCGGGGTCGTCGGCGTCAACGGGCCGCCCGGAACGGGCAAGACGACCATGCTGCGCGACCTCGTCGCCGAGATCGTTACGGACCGGGCTCGCCGGCTGGCGGCCCTCTCCGCCCCGATGGACGCCTTCACGCAGCCGGAAACACGGTGGAAGACAGGGCAGTACACGCGTGTAGTCCGCGCGTGGCGACCGCAGCTGACCGGATTTGAAATCGTCGTCGCGTCGGCCAACAACGGTGCGGTGGAGAACGTTACCGACGAGATACCGGCCGCCGACGCGATCGCCGACGCCTGGCGCGACCATGCCACGGAGGCAGACTATTTCGCCGACATCGCCTCCGCATTGCTCATGCCCAAGGACGCGCCGCCACCGCCGCTCACTGACCCGCAGGCCGGATGGGCGCTGGTGGCCGCACGGCTGGGCAACAAGGAGAATCGCTCCCGCTTCGCCGACATGTTCTGGTACCACAAGCCCGACGAGGCCGACGCCGCCAACGACTGGCGGGGCCTGCTGCACAGGCTCAAGGAATTCGAGCAGTCCGGCCCCGAACGTCCCTGGTCGGAGGAGACCGCCGAGTTCGGCGCGGCTCTCGCGCGGGTGGAGGCGCTGCGAGACGCGCGGTTGACCGCGTACCGAGACATCGACCGAAAGGCGCGGCTGACCGCCGAATCGATCGAATCGGCGAACGCGTGCACAGCGGCCGTTCGGCGAATCGAGACCGCGCGAGAGCAGCGCGCCACCGCGATCCAGACGATCAGCCGGCACGAGATCGAGGCCGAACGCCTCGCACGAATAGGCCACGCCGAGCAGGAGCGCGCGGCCCGCGCACGTCGCGACACCGCCGAACGCACCTTGGCCGACCATCAGGCCGAGGTGCACCGGATCAAGGAGGGTCGCTGGGCCACCGCTGAACGAGCAGTTCGCTCATGGGAGGCCGAGCTCGGTCGACGCTGGCAGACCCGGGCCGAACATCAGGCGCGCCGCCCAGGCCAGTGGCAGCGCCTGCGGACTCTCGGTGCTGCCGGACGCAGCTGGGAACGCCAAGATAGTTGGCTCGCCGCCGAAATCAGCCAGGCAGGCGAAGAACTGGAGGCAGCCCAGGCCCGGTTGGGCGAGATTCAGGCCGAGGTGGACAGGGCGACACACGCCGTCGAGATCACCAGTGCCGAGCTGGCGGCGGCGCAACGCTTCCTCGAGGGCGGGGCACCCCGAACGCGCATCACCTACGAGCCACTGATCACCGCGCAGCGGCACCTCGCCGCTGTCGAGGAGGAACTCGCTGCCGCGTTGCGCGCTGAAGCCAGGCACGCATCAGCCCGGGAAACCTGCGAGCGCGAGCTCGAGGCGACCGTCCGACAGCTCGACGAATCGGCCGCCTCGTTGGGGAAAAACTTCCCCGACAGCACGTGGTGGCAGGAACGGGAGCGGCGCGAACACACCGCGCTGTGGACCGACCCGGAATGGAACCGAGCCCGCAGCGAACTGTTTCTCGCCGCGTTGACACTGCACCGAACGTTCTTGCAGCACACCGCATCAACGATGCGCCGTAACCTGCAGGCGGCGGTGGACCTGCTCTCCGGGGCCGCGCCTCGAACCATCCCGCAGGAGGCGGCCCAGGCAGCGTGGCAGAGCCTGTTCCTCGTGGTGCCCGTGGTGTCGACGACGTTCGCGTCCTATGGGCGCCTTTTCAGTCATCTGGGTCGGGAAGCGCTGGGTTGGCTCCTCATCGACGAGGCCGGACAGGCCACCCCGCAGAGCGCAGTCGGCGCGCTCTGGCGCACACAGCGGGCTGTCGTCGTCGGCGATCCGCTACAGCTCGAGCCGATCACCAGCCTGCCCTACAGCGCCGAACAGGGCATCCGCAACGAGCTCGGTGTCGACGAGCAGTGGTCGCCGAGCCGCACGTCGGTTCAGCGTCTTGCCGATCGGCTCACCGCATTGGGCACCGAACTTCCCGACGTCGACGGGACAACCTGGGTCGGCGTACCGCTGTCGGTACAACGCTCGCCGGACTGGACTTCGACATGACCGAGGTGATGGTAGTCGGACCGTTCCGCGACATCGCCCCGCCAACTCCGCACCCGCGCACGAAAGTACCCGGGCCTGGTAGCAGGCACTATTCACACAGCCCAGGGTAAACAAGCCGATGTGGTCATCCTCGTGCTCGGCAGCGACCCGGACAAACCCGGGGCCCGAGGGTGGGCAGCCGCCAAGCCGAACCTGCTCAACGTCGCGGTGAGTCGAGCCAAGCGCCGCCTCTACGTCATCGGCAACCACAAGGCATGGGGGACCCAGCGATACTTCGGGACGTTGGCGAGGCAACTGCCCCGGCACGCAGCCGGCGAATGACTACTGAGGAGTGGACCATGCCGATCGCCACGGTGCGAGGCGTAACTCTGGACTGCGCTGACCCACGGGCTCTTGCCCGGTTCTACCAAGATCTGACAGGCATGCAGGTCGCCTATGACGCTGATGAGTACGTCGCTCTGAGTGATGGTTCGGGTTGTGAGCTGGGCTTTCAACGGGTCGATGGATTCCGAGCCTCGCGGTGGCCCGGGCAGGACGCGCCGCAGCAGGTGCACCTGGACCTCAGGGTCGCCGACCTCGACGACGCTGAGAAGTTGGCGGTGGGGTTCGATGCGGTCCGGCCGGACCACCAGCCGGGCGGCGACCGGTGGCGGGTGCTGCTGGATCCGGCCGGTCACCCGTTCTGCGTGGTCGTCGACTGATAGCCGACAACTCGGGCTGCCATATCAGGCCGACCGAAACACCCAGGCCGACAACGATGGTGCTTGCGCCGGTCACTTGGACGTCGTTCACGTGGTCGCCGCGTGTGCGTCGAGCGCTGCGAGTGCATAGCGCCGCCGCTGATGGCGTGGTACCTGCTGCGCGACATCGGCGGCATAACCATCGTCGTCGCCATCCTTCTCAACGATGGCGACGACATCACCATCGACTCCATGTTCCCGTTCTCGTTGCTATCACTGCACCAGTCGATGATCACGCTGCGCGGAATGGGCGTAAGCGTGCGAGTGGTCAGCCTCGAGCGCGCCTGAAGACCACTGTGCAGACCGACAGCGACGGCACCACGCTCGAATACGTGACCGTTTGAACGTGACATGCCGGCATCTGGCCGAACTTTTCGGGGACGACAGAGGCCCCGTCTCGAACGCATCCGAAACGGGGCCTCAAGCGAAAAGAGCTGTTAGAAGCTACTTTTCAATCACTGGAGATCAGCCGTTGTTGGCGGCCTTGAACTCGCGGCGACGCCGGTGCAGGATCGGCTCGGTGTAGCCGTTGGGCTGCTTGGTGCCTTCGAGCACCAGTTCCTTGGCGGCCTGGAAGGCGATCGAGGCGTCGAAGTTCGGCGCCATCGGGCGGTAGGCCTTGTCGCCGGCGTTCTGGCGGTCGACGACGGGGGCCATGCGCTCGAGGCTGGCGATCACGTCGGCCTCGGTGACGATGCCGTGGCGCAGCCAGTTGGCGACCAGCTGGCTCGAGATGCGCAGGGTGGCACGGTCTTCCATGAGGCCGATGTCGTTGATGTCGGGCACCTTGGAGCAGCCGACACCGTGGTCGATCCAGCGGACGACGTAGCCCAGGATGCCCTGGGAGTTGTTGTCCAGCTCCTGGCGCTTCTCCTCGTCGGACCAGTCGGTGGACTGTGCGAGGGGGATCTCCAGGATCTGGTCGACGGTGGCGCGCGGGCCGCCCTTGGCGATCTCGGACTGCCGCTTGAACACGTCCACCTGGTGGTAGTGGGTGGCGTGCAGGGTGGCGGCGGTCGGCGAGGGCACCCACGCGGTGTTGGCGCCGGCCTTGGGGTGGCCGATCTTCTGCTCGAGCATGCCCGCCATCAGGTCCGGCATGGCCCACATGCCCTTGCCGATCTGCGCCTTGCCGGGCAGGCCCTTGGCCAGGCCGGTGTCGACGTTCCAGTCCTCGTAGGAGGCGATCCAGGTCTGGGTCTTCATCTCGGCCTTGCGGACCATGGGCCCGGCCTCCATGGAGGTGTGGATCTCGTCGCCGGTGCGGTCCAGGAAGCCGGTGTTGATGAACACCACGCGGTCCTTGGCGGCCTCGATCGACGCGGCGAGGTTGACCGTGGTGCGGCGCTCCTCGTCCATGATGCCGACCTTGAGGGTGTTGCGGGTCAGGCCGAGGACGTCCTCGATCCGGCCGAACAGCTCGTTGGTGAACGCGGCCTCGTCGGGACCGTGCATCTTCGGCTTCACGATGTAGACCGAGCCGGTGCGCGAGTTGAGGCGCTGGGTGTCGCCGTTGAGCGAGTGGATGGCGATCAGCGAGGTGATCAGGCCGTCCATGATGCCCTCGGGCACCTCGTTGCCCTCGGCGTCGAGGATCGCGTCGGAGGTCATCAGGTGGCCCACGTTGCGCACGAACAGCAGCGAGCGGCCGTGCAGCACCAGCTCGGAACCGTCGAGCGCGGTGAAGACGCGGTCGGGGTTCATGGTGCGGGTGAAGGTCTTGCCGCCCTTGGTGACCTCTTCGGCCAGGTCGCCCTTCATCAGGCCGAGCCAGTTGCGGTAACAGACGACCTTGTCGTCGGCGTCGACCGCGGCGACCGAGTCCTCGAAGTCCATGATCGTGGTGAGCGCGGACTCGAGCACGATGTCCTTCACACCGGCGGTGTCGGTGGAGCCGATCGGCGAGTTCGCGTCGATCTGGATCTCGATGTGCAGGCCGTTGTGCTTGAGCAGCACCGAGGTCGGGGCCTCGGGGTCGCCCAGGTAGCCCACCAGCTGCGAGGGGTCGGCCAGGCCGATGTCGGTGCCGTCTTCCAGGCCGACCTCGAGCTCGCCGTCGACGATCTTGTAGTACGAGGAACCGATGTGCGAGCCGGTGATCAGGGTGACCGCGTCGTCGAGGAAGTTGCGGCCCCACTCGATGACCTTGTCGCCGCGCACGCGGTTGTAGCCGGTGCCCTTCTCGGCGCCGTTGGCCTCGGAGATGGCGTCGGTGCCGTAGAGCGCGTCGTAGAGCGAACCCCAGCGCGCGTTGGCGGCGTTGATCGCGAAGCGCGCGTTCATCACCGGCACCACGAGCTGCGGGCCCGCGGTGGTGGCGATCTCGGCGTCGACGTTGCCGGTGCCGATCTGGAACGGCGCGGGCTCGGGCCGCAGGTACCCGATCTCGGTGAGGAACTGCTTGTAGGCACCCTTGTCGTAGTTCGCGCCGGGGCTCTCCTGGTGCCAGGCGTCGAGCTTGCCCTGGATCTCGTCGCGTTCGGCCAGCAGGGCGCGGTTGCGCGGGGCGAGGTCGTTGATGACCTGCTCGGCACCGGCCCAGAACGCGGCGGAATCCACACCGGTACCGGGGAGCGCCTCGTTCTCGATGAAATCGTGGAGAACGCTGGCCACGCCGAGCCCGCCGACCTGAATCCGCTCTGTCATCTACTGCCTCACTTTTGAGATAGCCGGGTGGGAAAGTCGATGTCATGTTACCCGTGGGTAGTGCTGACACCTCGTGTGGGTACGAACGCCCCAGGGGCTTCGACCATTCCGCCACGCCGAGGCGCCGGGTCGGCGCGGTGGGCGTGGCGGCTCACCTCTTGATTGTAGGCACCGCCCAGAATAATGTACTGACCGGAACATTTACCGGCCGAGTGGAGACACCGTGACCAGCGCGCGACCCGATGAGCCCGTGGCTCCGGTGCGCCGCCGCGGCAGGCCGCGCGCGAACGAACGCGGGGCCGCCGACACCGGATCGCGCATCCGTGCCGCCGCCCTCGACCTGTTCGCCGAGCGCGGATTCCACGCCACCGGCGTCGCCGAGATCGGCGCCAGGGCCGACGTCCAACGCGGCGCGCTGTACTACCACATCGGCTCCAAGGAGGAGCTGCTCTGGGAGATCCTCGGCGACTACACCCGGCTGCTGCTCGCCGACGCCGAGCGGATCGTCGACCGCGGCGCCGACCCGGTCGAGACCCTGCGCCTGCTCATCCGCAGCCATGTGGAGCTGATCGTCACGCACCGGCGCGCGGTCGCGGTGCACCTGCGCGACGGCGACGCGCTGACGGGTGCGCGCGCTGCCGATCTGCAGCGACTGCGCGATCGCCTGCAATGCCTCTGGCAGGAGGTGATCGACGCCGGGCACGCGGCCGGACAGCTGCGAACCGCCGACCACGTCGTCACCAACGGCCTGCTCGGCATGCTCAATTCCCTCGGCTTCTGGTATCGCGAGCGCGGGGCGCGCTCCCCCGCCGAGATCGCCGACATCCTCACCGAGACCGTCCTGTCCGGGCTGACCGCCACGGGCGCCGACACGAAAGGCTGACCATGGCTTGGGATTTCGAGACCGATCCGGAGTACCAGCGCAAGCTCGACTGGGTGGCGGAGTTCGTCCGCACCGAGGTCGAACCGCTGGACCTGCTCTACCCCAACCCCTACGACCGGACCGACCCGGAGATCCGGGCACTCATGCGGCCGCTGCAGCAGCGGGTCAAGGAACAGGGCCTGTGGGCCTGTCACCTCGGCCCCGAACTCGGCGGACCGGGATACGGTCAGCTCAAACTCGCCCTGCTCAACGAGGTGCTCGGGACGTCGATGTGGGCGCCCCTCGTCTTCGGTTGCCAGGCACCGGATTCCGGCAACGCCGAGATCCTGGCCCACTTCGGGACGCCGGAGCAGAAGGAGAAATACCTCCGGCCGCTGCTCGACGGGGAGATCGGCTCCTGCTACGTGATGACCGAGCCCACCGGTGGCTCGGATCCGACGGCGTTCAAGACCACCGCGGTGCGCGACGGCGACGAGTGGGTCATCAACGGCGAGAAGTGGTTCAACTCCGCCGCGGAGTTCGCCACCTTCCACATCGTGATGGTGGTGACCGATCCGGACGCCGAACCGCACCTGCGGCTGTCGATGTTCATCGTGCCCGCCGACGCCCCGGGTCTGGAGATCGTGCGCAACTTCACCGTGCCGGGATTCAGTGAGCACGAAGGACATCTGCGCTTCACCGATGTCCGGGTGCCCGCCGACCACCTGCTCGGCGCGGAGGGCGCCGGGTTCGTGGTCGCCCAGACCCGGTTGGGCGGCGGCCGGGTACACCACGCGATGCGGACGGTCGCGCTGGTACGCAAGGCGTTCGACATGATGTGTGAGCGCGCGGTGTCGCGGCCGGCCCGCAAGGGTGTGCTGGGCGGTTTCCAGATGACCCAGGAACGCATCGCCGACAGCTGGATCCAGATGGAACAGTTCCGGCTGCTGGTGTTGCGTACGGCCTGGCGCATCGATCAGGCCGCCGACTACCGGGCCGTCCGCAAGGACATCGCCGCCATCAAGGTCGCGATGCCGACGGTGATGAACGACGTCGCCCGCCGCGCGCTGCACCTGCACGGCGCGCTCGGTGTGAGTACCGACCTGCCGTTCCTGGACATGACCACCTACGCCGAGGTGATGGCGATCGCCGACGGGCCCACCGAGGTCCACAAGATCACCCTGGCCAAGGAGGTGCTGAAGAACTACGCGCCCGCCGACCCGGTGTATCCGAGCGGCTACCGTCCGGCACTGCGGGAACAGGCCCGCGATCTGGTGGCGCGCAGGCTCGAACACGAGGTCGGCAACCACTGAACCGGGCCGGTCAGGGGCTCAACACGCGGTCGGCGGCGCCGGTCGAGGTCCCCGACATGCGGGGGCGCACGAACTAGCCTTCCCGGCATGGGTGGTGTCAGCGAACCCGGGGACGACAGCACTGACCGAACACCTACCGGGACCGCGCACGACGCGGTCCCGGTGCATCCGGTCGCCGACCGGCGCTCGGTGAACAAGCCGGTGTTCCTGCTCGCGGCCGGCATCGTGCTCGCCTTCGCGATCTGGGCGCTGGCCTCCCCGTCGAGCGCGGAGACCGTGGTCGGCGAGGTGAAGACCTTCATCTCCACCTGGTTCGGCTGGTGGTACTTCGTACTGGCCACCGTCATTCTCGGACTGGTGATCTTCCTCGGTGCCAGCCGCTACGGCAGGTACCGGCTGGGTCCGGAGGAATCACGACCGGAGTACAGCCTGTTCTCCTGGACGGCCATGCTGTTCGCGGCGGGCATCGGCATCGACCTGATGTTCTTCTCCGTCGCCGAGCCGGTCTACAACTACCTGCGCCCGCCACTGGGTGAGCCGGGCACCGATCAGACCGCCCGCGACGCGGTGACCTGGACGATCTTCCACTACGGGGTCACCGGCTGGGCGATGTACGCGCTGATGGGCGGCGCGCTGGCCTACTTCGCGTTCCGGCACAACCTGCCCCTGACGATCCGCGCGGCCCTGTACCCGATCTTCGGTAAACGGGTGCACGGCCGGTGGGGCGACGCGATCGACGTGGCCGCCGTGCTCGGCACCATCTTCGGCATCGCCACCTCGCTGGGCATCGGCATCGTCCAGCTCAACTACGGCCTGCACCAGCTGTTCGGCGTCCAGCAGGGCAAGGCCGCCCAGATCGGGCTCATCGCGCTGTCGGTCGCCATCACCACGATCTCGGCCACCACCGGCGTCGACAAGGGCATCCGCCGGTTGTCCGAGCTGAATGTGATCATGGCGATCGCGCTGCTGATCTACATCCTGGTGGCCGGGCGCACCGACTTCCTGCTCAACGGGCTCACCCAGAACGCCGGCGACTATCTGTCGACCTTCCTGGATCGCACCCTCGACACCTTCGCCTGGGAACGCAATCCGGAATCGCCGAACGCGCCCTCGACCTGGCTGGACAGCTGGACCCTGTTCTTCTGGGCGTGGTGGGTGGCGTGGGCGCCGTTCGTCGGCCTGTTCCTGGCCCGCATCTCGCGCGGCCGCACGCTGCGCCAGTTCGTGTTCGGCGTGCTCGTCGTGCCGTTCAGTTTCACGCTGATGTGGATCTCGGTGTTCGGCAACAGCGCGCTCGAGGCTGCCAGGGAAGACCGCTCCTTCGCCGAGCAGACGGCGGCCAGGGCCGAACTCGGTTTCTACTCGCTGCTCGAGAAGTATCCCGGCGCCACCTTCCTGCTCGGCATCGCCACCGTCACCGGCCTGCTCTTCTACGTGACCAGCGCGGATTCCGGATCGCTGGTGATGGGCAACTTCACCTCGAAACTGCCCGACCCGATGGCCGACTGCGCGCGCGGCACCCGCATCTTCTGGTCGGCCGCCATCGGCCTGCTGACGCTGTCGATGCTGTTCGCCGGCGCCGGTGGCTCGATCACCACGCTGCAGAACGCCACCATCATCATGGGCCTGCCGTTCAGTTTCGTCCTGGCCCTGATCGGCATCGCCATGCTGCGCGCCGTGCGCAACGAGTCCTACAAGATCGACAGCTATCGCGCCTCGCTGCCCAAGGCGATCGCGGTGGGGCGCGGACCCAACGACCACAGCAGCTGGCGGCGTAGGCTCATCGCCACCGTCCACTATCCCGGCTCCGCGGCGACCAGGAAATTCGTGGCCAACACAGTCTTGCCCGCGATGCGCGAAGTCGCGGCGGAATTCGAGCGGATGGGCGTCACGGCCACCGTCGACGAATCCGAGCAGCACGAAGGACTGCCCTCGCCGCGGCTGATGGTGGACCAGGCGAACGAGCCACGCTTCGAGTACATGGTGTGCCCGGTCTCGGCACCCGCGCCCGCCTACGCGGTGCTCGCGCAACGCTCCGGTGACCGCTACTTCCGCTGCGAGGTGTATCTGTCCGAGGGTTCGCAGGGGTACTCGCTCAACGGGTACAACCGCGAGCAGACGATCGGCGACATCCTCGACCAGTACGAACGGCATCTGGGCTATCTACACCTGCGCCGCACCGCCACCGATCACCACGAGCCCGAAGCCGGCGACGTCGACACCTCCGACAGCGAACTGTGAAGGGACGAACAGCCATGAGCGAGACCCTCTACATCGACGGCGCCTGGCGGCGCGCGGCGTCCGGGCGGACCCGCGACATCCGTTGTCCGGCCGACGGTTCCCTCGTCGGCGTGGTCGCCGAGGCCGACGCCGAGGACACCGTCGTCGCCATCGCCGCGGCCCGGCGGGCCTTCGCCGAGGGCTCGTGGCGGCGGACCTCGGCCGTCGAACGCGGTGACCTGCTGCTGCGGGTCGCCGACGCGATCGACGACCGGCGCGCCGACTTCGTCCGGGCCGAGACCCTCGACACCGGCAAGCGGCCCTATGAATCCGACATCGACATGTCCGACATCGCGAACTGCTTCCGCTATTTCGGCAAGCTCGCCGCCGAGGACGCGGGCCGGGTGGTCGACGCCGGGTCGCCCGATGTCGACTCCCGCATCGTCTACGAACCGGTCGGTGTCTGCGGGTTGATCACCCCGTGGAACTATCCGCTGCTGCAGGCGGCCTGGAAGATCGCGCCCGCGCTCGCGGCGGGCAACACCTTCGTGCTCAAGCCGGCCGAGCTCACCCCGCACACGGCGATCCTGCTGATGACGGTGCTCGACGACCTCGGCGTGCCGCCGGGCGTGGCCAACCTCGTGCTCGGCGCAGGCGCGACCGCGGGCGCGCCGCTGTCGGCCCACCCGGACGTCGACCTGGTCTCGTTCACCGGCGGCCTGGCCACCGGCAAGGTGATCGCCCGCGAGGCCGCGGCCACGGTGAAGAAGGTGGCGCTCGAGCTGGGCGGCAAGAATCCGAACGTCGTGTTCGCCGACGCCTGCGACACCGACGAGCGGCTCGCCACCTGCGTCGACAACGCGCTCAACGCCGCGTTCCTGCACTCCGGGCAGGTGTGCTCGGCGGGCGCGCGGCTGGTGATCGAGGCCTCCGCGCACGACCGGTTCGTCGACGAGCTCGTCCGCCGTGCCGAACAGATCCGCCTCGGCCTGCCGTTCGCCGAAGGCACCGAGACGGGCCCGTTGATCTCGGCGGCCCACCGCGACAAGGTGCACGCCTACGTCGAGCGGGCGCGCGCCCAGGGCGCCGTGATCCGCACCGGCGGCGCGTTCGCCACCGGCGACCAGGGCTCGGGTTCCCTCGACAACGGCTGGTTCTACCTGCCGACCGTCATCGACGGGGCCACCCGCGCCATGGCGTGCGTGCACGACGAGGCGTTCGGACCGACCGTGACCGTGGAGACCTTCACCACCGAGGACGAGGCGGTCACCATCGCCAACGACACCGAGTACGGCCTGGCCGGTGCGGTGTGGTCCGCCGACGCGGCGCGCGCCCGGCGTATCGCCGCCAGGCTGCGGCACGGCACGGTGTGGGTCAACGACTTCGGACCCTATCTGCCGCAGGCCGAATGGGGCGGGTTCGGGCATTCGGGGGTGGGCCGGGAGCTCGGTCCGTCCGGACTGCACGAGTACCGCGAGGCCAAGCACGTCTACGAGAACCTCCGGCCGGGTGTCACCGGCTGGTTCGCCGACCGAGGGGAGCAGCAGTGAGCGACTTCGACTATGTGGTCATCGGTGGCGGTTCCGCGGGTGCCGCCGTCGCGGCTCGCCTCTCGGAGGACCCCTCGGTGACGGTGTGTCTGCTCGAGGCCGGGCCCTCCGATGTCGGCGATCCGGCGATCCTGCGCCTCGATCGCTGGATGGAGCTGCTCGAATCGGGCTACGACTGGGACTACCCGATCGAGCCGCAGGAGAACGGCAACTCCTTCATGCGCCACGCCCGCGCCAAGGTGCTCGGCGGCTGCTCTTCACACAACAGCTGCATCGCGTTCTGGGCGCCGCGCGAGGACCTCGACGCCTGGGAGCGCGAGCACGGGTGCACCGGGTGGGGCGCGGATTCCGTCTACCGCCTCTACACCGCGATCGAGACCAACGACGCGCCCGGCGAGCACCACGGCCGCGGCGGGCCGGTGCACATCATGACCGTGCCGCCGGCCGATCCGTGCGGTGTCGCCGTGCTCGACGCGTGCGAGGCGATCGGCATTCCGCGCACGGAGTTCAACACCGGACGCACCGTGGTCAACGGCGCCAACTTCTTCCAGATCAACCGGCAGGCCGACGGCACCAGGGCCTCGTCCTCGGTGAGCTACCTGCACCCGATCCTGGATCGCCCCAATCTGACCGTCCGGACGGGCGCGTGGGTGAAGAGGATCGTGCTCGACAACGGGCGGGCCGTCGGCGTCGACCTCACCGACAACGCGTTCGGGCGCACCACCAGGATCGGTGCCGGACGCGAGGTGATCCTGTCCGCGGGCGCCATCGACGGGCCGAAGCTGCTCATGCTCTCGGGCATCGGGCCCGCGGATCACCTGCGCGAACACGGGATCGACGTGCTCGTCGACTCCCCCGGTGTCGGCGCGCATCTGCAGGACCACCCGGAGGGCGTGATCGGCTTCGAGACGACCCGGCCGATGGCGCGCACCTCGACACAGTGGTGGGAGGCGGGCATCTTCACCACCACCGTCGACGGCCTCGACCGGCCGGACCTGATGATGCACTACGGCAGCGTCCCGTTCGACATGCACACGCTGCGGCAGGGCTACCCGACCGCCGAGAACACCTTCTGCCTCACCCCCAATGTCACCCACGCCCGCTCGCGGGGCACGGTGCGGCTGCGCTCGCGCGACTTCCGCGACAAGCCCCGGGTCGATCCGCGCTACTTCACCGATCCCGAGGGCCACGACCTGCGGGTGATGATCGCGGGACTGCGCAAGGCCCGCGAGATCGCCGCCGCCGCGCCGCTGGCGGACTGGGTGGCCAGGGAACTGTATCCGGGCCCGTCGGTGAACTCCGACGCCGAGCTGGCCGACTACATCCGGCGCACCCACAACACCGTCTACCACCCGGTGGGCACGGTCCGGATGGGTCCGGCCGACGACCCGATGAGCCCGCTCGACCCGCAGCTGCGGGTCAAGGGCGTCACGGGTTTGCGGGTCGCCGACGCCTCGGTCTTCCCGGCACACACGACGGTGAATCCGAATATCACCGTGATGCTGGTCGGCGAACGCTGTGCCGAACTGGTGGCCGCCGACCGAAAATAAATCACCCGACAATTCCGGCGCCGTATGTCACCATGATTCCCACGCGGCCGATCGCACCGGGCGAGGCCGCCGGAGCAGTACGGAGAGGAGGAGACGATCGTGGAATACCCTGTGCGACAGCATGAGTCAGGGACAGCAGCGCAGGTCGCCGATACGGCGGCCAAGTCGCGGCGCAATGCCGTGAGCGGTCGTCTCCTGATCGCGCGGCACTGACGCCCGCATTCTTTTTCCCTTTCTCTGCTCAATTCTTTCTGTGAAACATGGTGATCCCGATGTTGATTCGTCATGCCGTCGACCCGGTGGTGCCCACCGCCGAATCCTGGATACACAGCCGCGTGCTCGTGCTCAACGCCAGCTACGAGGCCCTCGACGAGATCACCGCCGACCGGGCGGTGACCCTGCTGCTCAGCGGCGCCGCCGAAACCGTGATCGACCGCGTCCCGCGGTTCCCGATCCGCTCCCAGCGGCTCGACATCGCACTGCCGGAGACGATCCGGTTGCTGCGCTACGTCTACCTCGGCCACCTGGCGCCGGTGGGCGAGGACAGCCGCGCCACGCTGGCCGCGGTCCTGCGCCGCGACAGGCACCGCTGCGGCTACTGCGACAGCTGGGCCCAGACCGTCGACCACATCCGCCCGCGCAGCAGGGGCGGACCGAACACGTGGGGCAACCTCATCGCCTGCTGCGGGCCCTGCAATACGAGCAAGGCCGACCGCACCCCCGAAGAGGCGGGCATGCGGTTGCTGTGGGAGCCCAAGGCTCCCGACCCGCTGGCTCGCACCCAGCGCCGGATCTGGAAGGAGTACGCACCGTGACCACCACCGAACTCGCACTGACCGAACTGCTCACCCTGTCCGATTCGGGCCGGTGGCACCGGGCCGCGTGCCGGGGCGACCCGAACCACGAGGCGTGGTTTCCGTACCCGTCGCAGGACTTCGACTACGCCCGCCGGATCTGCGCCGGGTGCCCGTTGCTCGCGGGGTGCACCGAGTACGCGGCACGCACCGGCCAGTCGGGCGTGTGGGGCGGTCGTGAGTACGACCGCGGCCGGGTGATCCGCGAATGACGCGGTGAGGCCGGGTGTCCGTCGTGACACCCGGCCCCTCGTGTGACCAGGGCGATACGGACCGGCATGCGCCGTGCGACGGCATGGCGCGATGTCCTTAAACTTGCCGCGTGGGTACTCATCGCAGCGCGGCCAGATCTCGGGGAATCAGCAAGGGTCCGGTGATCGCCGCAGCGGTACTCGTGCTGGTCCTCGTGGCCGTGTTCGCCTGGTTCCAGCTCAGCGATCGGGCCGCCAGCAGCGACGACGCGGCGGCGGCGGAATGCGTCGAGGGCCCGGCCGCGCTGGATGTCACCGTCGATCCGGCCATCTCGGGACCGGTGCGCGCCGCGGCCGATCGGTTCAACGCGAGCAAGCCGCGGGTGCGCGACCATTGCGCGCAGGTGCGGGTGGCGGTGCACCCGTCGGCGGCGGTGGCCGCGGGCCTGGCCGACATCGGCGCCTGGGATCCGGCGCTCGGCGCGAAGCCGGGTCTGTGGGTCGCCGATTCCAGCCGCTCGATCGACCAGGTCCGGGTGCCCGGCCTCATCGAGGGGACGCCCGCCTCCATCGCGACCAGCCCGATCGTGCTCGGGGTCCCCGACGCGCTGCGACAAGCTCTCGAACAGCATCAGGTCGCGTGGGCGGATCTGCCTCGCCTGCAACAGGGTTCGCTCGACGAGGTCGGGCTGTCGGGCTGGGGCGGGCTGCGGATGGCGCTGCCCGAGGGCGACGCCACCACGGCCGCGGCCGCCGCCGTCGGCGGCGCGGTGTCGGGCACCGACCCGCTCACCGCGCAGGCCGCCGGCTCCGGGCAGGTCGTCGCGGCGATCTCCGGGCTCGCCGCGGGTGCGCAGGAACCCGCCGACCTCGCCTCGGCGATGGCGGCGGTCAGCGCCGACCCGAGCGCCGACGAGGTGCACGCCGTCGCCGCGACCGAGCAGCAGCTGCGCACCGGCGGGCTCACCGCCTTCCGGCCCGTGGGCACCGCGCCGCTGGCCGACTATCCGGCCGCGCTGCTGTCGGGTCCGTGGGTGGACAAGACCCAGAATCTCATCGCGTCCCGGTTCATCGACTTCCTGCGGGCCCCCGAGCAGGCGGGCGCGCTGGCCGGTGAAGGTTTCGGCCCCGCCATCGGCGCGGCGCCGGCGAACCCGGACAAGGCGGCACTGGAGAAAGTACGGTCCACGCTCGCGAATCCGGTGCTCGGTGTGAATGCCACGGTGCTGCTCGATGTGTCGTCGTCGATGGGCAATGCCGAGGGGTCGACCACCCGCCTGGCCAACGCGGGCGCGGCGGTCGCCTCCACCTTGACGGTCATGCCACCGGACTTCGGCCTCGGCCTGTGGACATTCGGCAAGAATCTCGACGGCACCAACCCCTACAAGGTGCAGGTCCCCACGGGCCTGCTGACCGACACCCAGCGCAATGCCGTCGGCTCTGCCGTCACCAGCGTGAAGGCGTCCCAGAGCAGCACCGACCAGGCCTACCCGAGCCTGCTCGCCGCCTACAAGGCCGCGGTCTCGGCCCACTCCCCCGGCCGCACCAACTCGATCCTGGTGATCACCGACGGCCCCGACGACGACTCCACCCTCACCGGTCCGGCGCTGATCGAGCAGATCACCGCCGCGACCTCGGCGAACACACCGGTCCGGGTCGACGTCATCGTGATCGGCGGCCAGGGCACCCAGACCCTGCAGACCATCGCCGCCCAGACCGGCGGCACCTACACGCGCCTGCCGACCAGCAACGACCTCGGCTTCGGCACCGCGGTCGTCAAGGCGCTCACGACGCCCTGACCCGGAGCAGCCGCACGGCAACACCGTTCACCACGCGGGCCGGGCCACGACGCGGGTGTCCGCGCCGACCGAGCACGGCGGCGGCGCGGCCGCGCCGCCCCCCCCGCCGCGGGCCGCCGCCGCCCGGGGGGCAGGGGGAGGCCGGCCAACCCCCCCCCCCCGCG
>NZ_JARWOJ010000134.1 GCF_029868625.1 Nocardia neocaledoniensis
GTTGGAGCGCTGGCGCGCTCGAGTCGCGGCCCCCTGGTGTGGGGGGGGGGGGGGGGGCGGGGGGCGGGGGAGGGGGCGCGGGTGGGCGGGGGGGGGGCGGCGGGGGGCGGGGCCGCGCCGGCGCCCGCCCCGGCCCGGCCCCCCCCCCCCCCCCCCCCCCCCCCGCCGCTGACGCGGCGGCCCTCCTCGGGGTCGGGTCGTGCGGGGTCGGGTCGGGGTCGCTGTCGTGTGTGGTCTGTACCCTTGGCTGTAGCGGCCGCGTAGGTCGGCCTGAGCGGAGGCGATGTCGGTGAGCGGTGGGGTAGGGGCGTCGTTCGATCCGGACCGGATCGCCGGGTTGCGCGGACAGACCGGTGCGCGGCCGCCCGCGCGGCGCGGTGGGATCACGGCCTGGACGCGCGCGGCCGTGGTGATCGTCGGGTTCGTCGGGTCGCTGTATGTGATCGAAGGCGTCGACGCGGTGCTCTCGGCCGACCGGCCCGCGGGGGCGGCGGGGCAGCTCGACGCGGGCGGCATCGAACCGCGCGAGGTCGACGGGCTCGACGGCATCCTGTGGGCGCCGCTGCTGCACGGTGGCTGGGACCATCTGCTCGCGAACACCCTGCCCCTGCTGGTGCTCGGTTTCCTGGTGCTGCTGTCCGGGATCGGGCGCGGTATCGCGGCCACCGCGATCGTGTGGGTGGTCGCCGGGGTCGGCACCTGGCTGACCGGTTCCGCGGGCAGCGTGCACGTCGGCGCGTCCTCGCTGGTGTTCGGTTGGCTGACCTATCTGATCTGCCGCGGCTGGTTCGCCCGCAATGTGGGGCAGATCGTGCTCGGCGTGGTGATCTTCCTGTTCTACGGGTCGATGCTGTGGGGCGTGCTGCCCAGCGATCCCCTAATTTCTTGGCAGGGACATCTTTTCGGGGCGGTGGGTGGAGTCCTGGCGGGCTGGGTACTCTCTGGTGATGAACGTCGACGCCGCCGTGGAGCATCGGTCGGCCGCGCAGTACCAACGCGGTAGCCGGGGGTCCGGTCTGGAATATGGGGGGATCCTGCATTGAGCACCAGCACGTCGTGGCAGCATGGGGGCATGCGCCTTACCGTCCTCGGGTGCTCGGGCAGCGTGTCCGGCCCGGACTCCCCAGCGTCGGGTTACCTGCTGACCGGTCCTGACATGAGGCCGACCGTCATCGACTTCGGTCCCGGCGTCTTCGGCGCGCTGCAGAAACACATGAACCCGGGTGACGTGGACATCTTCCTCACCCATCTGCACGCGGACCACTGCCTCGACCTGCCCGCGCTGCTGGTCTGGCGCCGCTACCACCCGAACCCGCCGCAGGGCCGGGCGCTGGTGCGTGGCCCGTCCGACGCCGCGCTGCGGATCGGCAACGCCTCCGCCGAGATCGGCGGCGAGACCGACGACTGGTCCGACGTGATCGACTCGCAGGCCTGGATCGAGAACGTCCCGGTGCCGTTCGGCCCCGGCCACACGGTCGAAGCCCGCCGCATGTACCACCCGCCGGAGTCCTACGGCCTGCGCATCACCGCCGCCGACGGCCGCGTCTTCGTCTACACCGGCGACACCGCGATGTGCGACGCCGTCGTCGAGCTGGCCGAGGGCGCCGACGTGCTCATGTCCGAAGCGTCCTGGACCCACGATCCCGCGAATCGGCCTCCCGGCATTCACCTTTCGGGGACCGAGGCGGGCGAGATCGCCACCCGCGCGGGCGCCAAGGAACTGCTGCTCACCCACATTCCGCCGTGGACGGCGCGCGAGGACGTCATCGCCGAGGCCAAGGCCGCCTTCGCCGGACCCGTCCACGCGGTGGCACCCGGCGAAACCTTCGACCTCTAGCCCCCGCCCGCCCCGGATCCCCGTCGGCCAATACACTCAGGCTCGTGTCGAGACGAGCCGATGGCAGGGCGGATGACGAACTCCGCGAGGTAAGGATCACCCGTGGCTTCACCACGCATCCGGCGGGATCGGTGCTGGTGGAGTTCGGACAGACCCGGGTGATGTGCACGGCCAGCGTCACCGAGGGTGTGCCGCCGTGGCGCCGGGATTCCGGGCTGGGCTGGCTCACCGCGGAATACGCGATGCTGCCCGCCGCGACCCATACCCGGAGCGGACGCGAGTCGGTGAAGGGCAAGGTCGGCGGCCGCACCCAGGAGATCAGCAGGCTGATCGGCCGCTCGCTGCGCGCCTGCATCGATCTGGCCGCGCTCGGCGAGAACACCATCGCCCTGGACTGCGACGTGCTGCAGGCCGACGGCGGCACCCGCACCGCCGCCATCACCGGCGCCTACGTGGCGCTCTCCGACGCGGTCACCTACCTGGCCGCGGCGGGCAAACTGGCCGACCCGCAGCCGATTTCGTGCATGATCGCCGCGGTGAGCGTCGGCGTCGTGGACGGCCGGGTGCGCCTGGACCTGCCCTACGAGGAGGACTCGCGGGCCGAGGTCGACATGAACGTGGTCGCCACCGACACCGGCACCCTGGTCGAGATCCAGGGCACCGGCGAGGGCGCGACGTTCCCGCGTTCGACCCTGGACAAGCTGCTCGATTCCGCGCTGGCCGGCTGTGAACAGCTGTTCGCCGTGCAGAAGGAAGTGCTGGCGCTGCCGTACCCGGGCGTGCTGCCCGAGCCCGCGGGAAAGAAGTAGCTCGTGGCCGTGCGCGTGCTGGTCGCCAGCCGAAATGCCAAGAAGCTGAAGGAACTGCGCCGCATCCTCGACGAGGCGGGCGTGGCCGGGATCGAACTGGTGAGCCTGGCCGACGTGCCGCCGTACGAGGAGGCGCCCGAGACCGGTGCCACCTTCGAGGAGAACGCGATCGCCAAGGCGCGTGACGGCGCCGTCGCGACCGGATTGCCCTGTGTGGCAGACGATTCCGGGATCGAGGTGGACGCGCTCAACGGGATGCCCGGCGTGCTGTCGGCCCGCTGGTCCGGTCGCCACGGCGACGACGAGGCCAACAACGCCCTGTTGCTCGGCCAGCTCGGCGACGTGCCCGACGAGCGCCGCGGCGCCGCGTTCGTCTCCACCTGCGCCCTCGTTCTACCCGACGGCACCACCACCGTCGTCCGCGGCGAATGGCGCGGCAGCATCGCGCGCGAACCCTCCGGTGCGGGCGGCTTCGGCTACGACCCGCTGTTCCTGCCAGAGGGCGGCACCGGCAGCGCGGCCGACCTCACGCCGGAGGAGAAGGACGCCGTCTCCCACCGCGGCCGGGCCCTCACCCAGCTCATCCCCACCCTCGCCGCGCTCGCGTAAAAGCCCCCTCGGGACCGTCCGGCGCCGGTAGCGGCATCAGCCGAAACAGCGTTTCCATCGAAGCCTGTGACTGGGTACACGACAGCGCCGCCCCGGCGGGTGTTGGGAGCGGCGGCGCGGTTGGTAGGCCGTGGGGAGAGGGTGTTAATGAGGTT
>NZ_JARWOJ010000135.1 GCF_029868625.1 Nocardia neocaledoniensis
GGTGTAGCTCGCGGTGGACGCGTTGGGCGCGCCGGGGTGTCATCTGTCGGTGGGCGGCGAACCAGGTTCCGCGGGCCACGATTCGTTCCAGCGTGTAGACCGCGGTGGCGGATTCGAGCAGGCCTCGGGCGGTGTCGTCGCTGACGGAGGACGCGGCGGTCCACAGCGCGGTCGCGGCGAGTCGTTCGCTGGTGGCGGCAGCGAGTTCGATGGCGGCGGTGTCGCGATCGAGTGCGACCCCGGCCGGGGTGATGTCGTCGCGTCGGAGTCCGGCCGCGATGGTGGTCGCTCTGTCGGTGAGCAGCCGGAGGTGCCAGGGCAGATGCGAGGGGGTGGCGGGCAGTTCCAAGGTGGTGATGTCGCAGGTGGTGAGTTGTCCGGCTTGTTTCCACAGCAGCTGTGATTCGCCTTCGGCCGTGATCATTGCCTCGGTGTTGCCGATCCAGTCCTGGATCCAGTTGGTGCGCAACGATCCTTGGGCGCCGCTGCGTTGCCGACAGGTCAGCAGGACCTCGTGGGCGGTGGATGCCAGCAACGGTTTGATCAGCATCGACCACACGCCGATGATCGGGTCTGCTGGTGTGGCGGCGGCCATGTCCTGCACGCGGCGTCCGAGCACGCTGATGGCGTAGGTCGCTGCCAGTGCGGAGACCAGGTCGCGGCGGACCGTGCCCCGCTCCACCATCAGGGTCCGGCCGCCGGGGCGGCGCTGGCGGGCGTAGTTGACCGTGACCGCCAGCCCCGCCCGCGCACCCGCCGCGGCCGCACCCGCCAAGTCCAGCCGTCCCCGTCCCAGCGTCGCGATCGCTCGGTGAAACCGCGACCGCACCGGCACACTCGACTCGAAACCATCCGGGCTCATCACTGCCCATGTCCCGCCGAGCAACCCCTCAGCGGAGACGAAGACCTTGTCGAAGCCAATCAACGCGTGATCCATGGGAGCCCAGCCCTTATCCGGGAGCGCGGCGACGTGCAGACCCTGTGCCAGTCCTTGGTCGGTGCGCAACCTTAATAGCAAGGGCAGGACACCCTCATCGCGGCCTCCGATGATCAAGCGGGCGGTGACCACTCCGGTCTTCGGTGTTGTTGGGTCGCCGATGTTGGGCATGAATTTCCAGCTGGCCGGGTCCGGCGAAGTGAGCCAGAACCCGCCCCGGATGCCGTCCCAGACCGCGGTCGTCCGCTGGTCGGCGCCGTTGGTGCCACCGAGCTCGGTCAACAACAACACTCCGACCGCCTGACCGGTGTCGAGTTCGGTGAGCAGGTCACGTTGATAGGCGGAGCCGTTGCCCACGGCGCTGATCGCCCCGATCGACAGATCGAGATGCCCGGTCAGCACTGGCAGCAGGTGCGGGGCACAGACCGCGGCCCACTCACACAGAACCCCGCGCAGCCGAGTGTCGGCGGCGATCGCGGTCGCCGACCCGCCCAGCCCCGCAATGGTCGCCCGGAGCAGGTTCGGTGCCAGCCTCGCTTCGGCCGGATAAGTCAAGCCTGTGCCGGGCCGGTCCCCGAGTTCGGTGATGACGGCACGCACGCGCTGGTGAATGTCTGGTTCGGTGCCCAGGATCGCGGCGCGCAACGAGGCGACGGTGGGATCACCGGATGGGGAGAACAGCTGGGCCGCCTGATTGTGGTCAGCGGGGATCGGCGGTAGATCGACGGTAGTCATCGCAAAGGTCTCCAAGCTGTTGTCTGGGGGCTGAGGTGGCCGCGGTGCAGGGCGGTTTCTCGGCGCTGCGGCTCACGCGGTTGCTCGTGGGCGCTGCGATCGGTTTTGCACCTGGCGGGTTGCTGCCGACCACTGGTCCGTCGGTGGTGGCGTGGTCCCGCGGTCGGGCTGACGGTTCGTCACGGTTCAGGGCCTGGCGTGAGTGGACGATCCGGTGTCGGCCCGGCCGTTGTTTCGGCGTTGTGGTGGTCGGGTTCTGTTGCCGTGGGCGGCAAGGCGAGCTGGACTGCGGTTTCGATTCGCTGCCCGTCGGTTGAGGGATCGTCGAAGGGGGTTGCGCCGGCCAGTTGCAGGTGGGCGCGGGTGATCAATTCCTCGACAGTCGGCGGCATCGGCAGACCGGGGTCGGTACCGGCCGGTGGGGTCGTGGTGCGACGCAGGCTGGCCAGCGACGACCGAACACTCGCCGCGATCGCGGGGGTGGCCAGGTCGCGCCAGAGCGCGGTCAGGTCGTCGACGGCGAGCCGGTGGTGGGTGGCGAGCCGTTCGGAGAGGTGGGCATCGGTGACCGTCGTGCTTCGTGCGCGTTGGGCCGGGTCCATGTTGATCGCGGCGGCGGTGTGGATGATGCGGGTGCGGATCGCGGCCATGTTGTGCCGAAGCTGTTGCGCCACAGCAGGTTCGGGCTCGATCTCGATCCCGGCTTGGTACAGATGGTGGTGGCGCAGTACCGAGACGGTGGCCATGTCGACGAGCCGGTGGGTGTCGGCGACGATTCGGCCGTAGCCGCGGCGGGGGACGTTGTTCTTCGGCGGGTCCCGCAGCACCGTGGTTGGTTGCCACGCCCGGTTCGCCTGCCCGTATTCGCGGGCTTGGGTGATCCACACACCTGGTATCGCTCTGCTGGCGGCCACGATCTCGGCGATGCTGCGGTCATGTTCGAGTCGCACCAGTTCGGGGGCATACGGCTGGCTTCGACGCAGCGCACCGGCACGGCGGGCCAGGTCATGGATGTTATTGAGTGCCTCTGCCTGCGGGGCCGGTAGTTCCGAGACCAGACGCGGCTGCGATGGCGGGCGGGTCATGGCTCGATCCCGGGATAGTTGGTTTGCGGGTCACTGAACACCGGCTGGGTAGTCCACCCGCTGTCGAGCTGGTGCGCACCAACTGCGGTCGCGCTGATGGCGGCGTCGATCTGCGCACCGGGTCCGTGGGAGAACAACCCGATCACCTGAAGGTGGTTGTCGCCGAGAACGTCAAGCACTGCGCTCGGCTCCGGGGGCGCGATCCTCGAATCGGGGTCGATGCCGGCCTCGGCCAAGGCACGCGCCTGCACAGCGCAGCTGCTGATGTCCGTGGCCGCGATCGCCCGCCACTGGTGGGCGAGTCCGGCTTCGGTCAGCCCCGCCGCTGCCGAGGCAGCAGTTTCGATCCACCGGTCGTGTGGCCATAGTTGTCGGGCCTCGTCAGCATCGACCCCGAGCAGGACACCGAGTTGGGCAGATCGTCGCCACAGGGTGTCGAGTGTTTCGTCGACGCTGGCGGTGTCGGAATTCTGTGCGGCGGCGATAGGCCGGTAGGCGGCATGGATTCCGGTGAACCGCGCCAGTTGTTCGATGTCGGTGCGCAGGTTGTCGATCAGCGCTTCCCGATCGACCGGGGCGGCGCGGCGCAGGAACAGGTTGGTGTTCCAGCGGATACCTTTCGTGCCGCGCTCGCGGGCCTGATCGACCCATTCGACTGATACCCCACCGGCGATGGCAGCGGCGCCGAGCTCGCTGTGCAGCATCGCCCGCGCCTGGAAATCCAGTGTCCATTCCGGGGTCGGCTCGGTGCCGCTGGCGCGTTGGGTAGTCAGCAGCTTTCGGGAGTCGGCGGCCTGATTCTGCAGCGCTTTGAGGACCCTTTTCTGGACCGTGGTCGCGTTGGCCATACTCACTGCGGTTCACCTGCTTCGGTGAAGGCGCGAAAGTCCGGGCCGAACCCAAGGTGGTGGACCGGTGTCGATGACCCCGGAGTGCCGAACCAATTCGACGGAACCGGTTCACCATCGAGGCCGGGGCTATCGATGTGGCGGTCGGGTGTGCAGCGGTGCAGTGGGCCGTTGGCGGCGTCGAGGATGTACCGCATTTGGGGGTCGATGTGGCGGACGAAAAGTGCGCTCATCGCCTGTTTGTCGTCGGCATCGACTGCGGCTTCGAAGCAGGCGTGTAGGCCGGCGAAGCGGATGGCCACGCCTTGGTGGCGCCACCACTGCCGACACCACGTGTATTGGCCTTCTCGGTTGTTCGCGGCGATCTTCACCGACACCACCGGCAACAACCAACCTTCGACGAACTCGCTGTAGTGACCGAACCTCTTCGCCGGTTTGCCCTCGTTGTCGGCGGCGGGGGCGGTGGTGCCGAACCAGCCGGGTGGGACGGGGTCGAACGGTAACGATGATGTGGTCTGGTGGTGGGTGCGGGTGCAGCGGTGGAGGGGGCCGTTCGCGGCGTCGAGGATAAGGTTGATGTGCGGGTCGAAGTGGGTGAGCAGGAACGTGCTCAGGCTCGATCCGGCTTTGGCGCGGCGCATCGCCTCGAACGCGATGTGCAGGTGCGCGATGCGGACGGCGACCGGGCGATGAGCCCACCACCGTGAGCACCAGGTGAAGGTGTTCTCCCGGTTCGCTTCGGCCAACCGGACGGTGATCGTCGGCAGCATCCATCTGGCGGCGAAGTCGGTGAAGTGAGCGAACTGCGGTGGCATCGGCGCCGCCGCGGTCTGGATGGGGCTGGTCACGACTCCCCCTCCCGCGTGGCAGGATGAGTGGCTTTGATCAGCGAAACCCGCGCCCCTTCGAACCGTTGCATCGACATACGAACCAGCGGCGCGTACTCGCTGTCGAACCAGGGGATTTTGCGGACGACGACGGGGCCGTGGCCGGGAAGACGGACCAGGGCACGGTCTTTGGGGAGGGCGGCGAGCATGGCGACGTCGAGGATGGGTTCGGCGCGCCAGGACAGGCTGCGTTGGATCCCGCCGGGGGTGTAGGTGCGGGAGCGGTCGGAGACGTCGTGTTGCCCGGCCATCGCCGACCAGTGCTCCAGATAGTCGCGTGAGGCGATGGACCCGCCGTAGACCTCGATCGACTGGGCCATCATCGTCTTCAACCCGTTGACTCCCCACAGGTTTTCGCCTTGTTCGAGGACCTGGAGGATGGTCATCAGGATGATTCCGCAGCCTGCGGCGTAGGTGTAGTAAGAGGGCAGTTCGCTGATGCGGGCGCAGTTGGCGGCCTCGTCGAGCACACACAACAGCGGTACCGCCAGCCGCCCGTCCGGGCGGGATCGCGCCGTGGTCAGGGCGGCTTCCAGGACTTGCCCGACCAGGGCGGCGGTCAACGGGGTGGCACCGTCGGGGCCGGTCATCGATAACGGATAGAGGGTGTCGTTGGATTTGACGAACGCGGTCGGGTCGAACTCCGGCAACAAATGGGTGCGGGGCTGCTCGGTGGACTCGATCAGTACCCCGTTGCGGATCGACGCCGACTTCCCGCCCCGACTCGGCGCCTTGGCGGCGGTTTCGCTGACCTGGAAAAGTTTCCGCACCGGTGGCGTGACCATCTGGGCATACCCGGAGTCCGACAGCACGTTGAGGAACCGGCGCGCCATGTCGTAGAGGCCGTCGCGCTGTCTCGCGTAGAGGCCTTGGCATTCGATGATGCGGGCGGCGGGGCGGTCGTGGCCGTAGTGGCGCAGGATCAGCGCCGGGGTCGGGTCTTGGTCGCGGCCAAGCCATTCCGCGACATGGTGCAGGTCCCCACCAGCGCACGCGGCAGCGAATATGTGCAGGGCGAATAGTTCTTGGGCGCCGCCGTCGAAGTAGGCGTCGGTTTTCGCGTTCGCGATTTCGTTCGCCGAACCCGCCGACCCTGAGACGAAGAACCCGGCCAGCTTGCGCGCCGCCGGGAGGCCGGTGGCCTGGTTGAACAGGTTCACCCAGAACCCGCACACCATCTTCCCGGTCACCGCCTGCAGGTCACACACCCACACCCGCCCGGCCTGTTCGCGACCGTAGACAGTGTGCCGGTACAGGTCGGGTTTGTTCGAGGTCGCCAGGCACGGCCCCCACGCCGAGAGCACCGCCGGGATCGCCCACGCCACCGTCTTTCCGGTCCGTTGACCAGCCGTCACGGTGACACCGAGTTCGGCGGGAACATGCAGGGCGATGTCGCCGATGACCGTGCGCCCTAACAGCGGTCCCGGATTCGCTTGCACTCCTGGTGGGGCGTCGATGAGGAGGCGTTGGTTGTCGGCGAGGTTGTCGGCGGCGCGAGCGATGCGGATCTTGCCCGGCGGTTGCATGGTCCGCGCCGCCGCATCGACCTCCCCACCGCTGGTGAACAATTGCGCTCCGCGGATCGCTCCTGCGCCGGTCACGCAGAGCAAGACCACCGCGATCGGGGTTGCTTGCCAAGGCCATCGCTTGTCTCCGGCGACGACCGACAGCAAGGCGGCGAACGGGTTCCACGACAGGGGCTGCCCGGCCTGCCAGCTGCCGAGTTTCAGTGCCGCCCACAGCACGAACACGAGCGCGAGCAGGGCTAGCAGGATCAGCAGCATGCTGGCTTCCTCACCCAGTCCGGACTTGGTGCGGCGGCGCGTTTCTCGGGGAGAGAACATGATTGACCTGGTCCTTTCAGAAGTCGGGGTCGACACCGGGCGCGTGGCGGGGTGCGTCGATGACCCCGGTGAATTGAGGGCTCACCCACTCGGCAGCGATGTCGGCATCGGGCAGGGCAGCCTCGACCGCATTGGCGATCACCGCCCCACCCGGCGGGGCAGTGCTGGGATCCAGGCGGTGGGTGTTCTCCGCGCCTGCGGCGAGCGCGAGCGCAGGTGGGTAGTCAGGAGCCAGACCGAGTTGGCTTCGCATGGTGTCGAGTTCGGCTACAGCGTTGTCGCGTTCGCCCAGGACGTGCTCGAGTTGGGCCAGCCGCGGCGCCCCGGGCTGCTGCGACCAGTAGTGCCCGGCCAGGCCCGCCTGGTAGGCGGCGGTGATCTCGGCGTGGTCTGCCCCGGCGAGCGCGGCGGCGCGGCGGGCGTGCCTGGCGCCGTCCATCAACCGCTCCAACTGGTCGATGCGGACCTGGCTGCCTTCGGGGGATTCGTCGAATTCGGTTGCCAGCCGGGCGTGTTGAGCGGCCAGGTCCTGGACCCGGCGCACGGCGACGATCTGGGCGGGCAACTGGTCGATCGTGACGGTGGGAGTGAGATAGGCGTTGCGTTGGGCGGCTGGCAGTAGGGCGGTGATCTCGTCTTCGCCGGTGTCGAGATCACCGAGGGCTTCCTCGGCGGCGAGGAGTTCGTCGGAGCCGTTGATGATCGCCTCGACCTCGGCCATGCTCAGCTCAACTTCGGCTCGCCCGCCCAACGCGCGATCGACCAAACTGTCCGAGCGTGTTGTCTCCACGCCGGGATCGGGGACCACGCTCAGGTGGCGAGGTCGCCATCGGGCACCGTCTTGGGCCGACCGGTCGTTGACCGGTTCGAGGTGCCCGGTTAGTTCCGCGGCTTGCCGTTGCGTCCGGACAGCGTTCAGGGCGATATCAGGGTCGCCGTCGATGAACGCTTGCTCGAGGCGGCCGAACTCGACGCGCGCGGCTTCGGGGTTGGCCGTCCACGCATCGACGGCGCCGGCCAGGTGGTTCCACAACTGTTGATGCTCCGGTGAGGCGTCTTGAAGCCAGTGCCTGGCGATGGCGTGCGCGCGAGCTTTGTACTCGACGACCTGAGCTGAGTTTTCCCCGTAGGCGGCGATCTCATTTAACTGGTGATGGGTGGCGAAGTCGGCGCGGAGTTGGGCTTCGACGGTGTCGGCAGAGTCGCGGTAGTAGGCCGGGTTGGTGAAACTGCTTCCTCGGTTTTCCCAGGTCATCGAGCGCTCCCGCCGGTATGGGGTAGCCAGAAGGAAATGGGATTCGAGGGTGAGGGTGGTTGGCGGAGACGGTGGGGCATCGTGCTTCCTCGGATCGAGAAAACGTCACACCCTTAAACGGGGTGTGGTGAAGTCCCAGCGGTTCAGGTTCGGTCGCCTCGGTCCAGTTCCCCCTGGCCGTGACGCCGACAATTCACGAATCGTGCTGCGGCTCTATAGGTCTGGGCCGCGATCAGTGCCGATCTCACCGACAGGTCCGGGAACCGGATCGGGATCGGGTTCCCACGACCACGCCTTGTCCTCGCCCAGGGCGGCATCGACGACCGCGGTGATCGCGGTGCTCTCGGCGGCCAGATCGATCGGGTCGGCCTGGCGGATGGCGGTGTCGACGAGCTGGGACCGCAACGCGCTCGTCGCATCAGCGATCATCGTGCGCGGTGTCGGCGGCTCGAGCAGGGCGGCGCCGACGTCGGGACCTCGCGGAACATACG